>JAIBAF010000043.1 GCA_019695335.1 bacterium | reverse complement strand
CAGATTAATTTAAGGAGTCACTAGCATGCGTCTTCTTCTGATCAGTAACTCAACTCAACACGGCGGAGGCTATCTGGATCATTGTGCCGGTGAGATTAAAGATTTTCTGGGTACTGTTAAAAATTTATTATTTGTACCGTATGCGTTGAACGATCTGAATGGTTATGCCGGAAAGACCCGCGATCGGTATACGCAAATGGGTATACAAGTCGAATCCATTCATGAATTCAACAGCGCGAAACAAGCTGTAAAAAATGCCGAAGCGATTCACATCGGAGGCGGTAATACATTCCGGCTTCTTAAACGGCTGTACGACGAAGACGTGATTGAGGCTATTCGCGAAAAAGTTAAAAACGGAATGCCATACATCGGCGCAAGCGCCGGGACCAATGTGGCGACCATCTCGATTAAAACCACCAATGATATGCCGATTGTTTATCCGCCGTCATTTGATGCGTTAAACTTGGTGCCGTTCAATATCAATCCGCACTATCTTGATCCGGATCCGAATTCAACGCATAAAGGAGAAACGCGCGAACAACGTATTATGGAATTTCATGAAATGAATGATCAGGTTGTTGTCGGATTGCGAGAAGGAGGAATGCTGAGAATTGAGAATAAAGCCGTGATGCTGAAAGGCAATAGCGCGCGAATTTTCAGAAAAACACAAGCTCCGGAGGAATACCAGGCAGGATCGTCGTTGGATTTTTTATTGTAATTGTATGCCATGTCACTTCGAGTTCATCGAGAAGTGACGGTTGATAATACAGTTCTCGACAAGCTCGAACTGACAATACCGCTGCTTACAATATTGCCAATAAATGTTGAACAATTGGCATCGGCTGAAATTCATCAAAATGAGTAGCCATCCGAATAATGCCAAAAACCAGAAGCGCTAGAATAAACCCGGTTTTTGATTTAGACCAAATCGGGTCCGGCAAAAAAGGAAAAGATTTTCTCCAGAAAATCCATATCAAATCTTTTATCGTCACCCACGCCCAAAACCCAAAAACAATAATGCCAAACGGATTCATTCGCAGTGAATTCCAGAGATCGCCGTGAGCGAGATAAACGAAACTTCGAGTGAAACCGCAACCCGGACAGGGTAAATTCGTCAGGTTTTTAAAAATACAAATTTCGAATCGACCTTTTTCAAAAGGTTCCACAAGAAGACTGACAGCTAAAACAAAGAAGAAAAGGGAAATATATTTCAATTTTACTTTATCGTCGGCCGTTAATGTATTGTTGAGAATTAACATTGATTATAATTGTATTTGTTGATTAAGAACTGCTTTCAGAGCTTTAGCTTTTACAGTCTCAAAATCATACTCACCTTCAAAGAAAGTTTCCATATTTACTTTTTCAATTTCAAACAAATAAGTCACACATAACCTGTATTCAAAATATTTGAAAGAATAAGAATCCTCTCGTTGATTGGCCTTCAGCAGGGCAATTCCCTTTTTAATATCGAAAGAACTATCTTTGGAGATGAAATCGCAATAGCCTTCCTCTTTCCATTTTGGAATAGACAAACTTCTAATCTTACCGAATTTTTTGTCAATTAAAACATGTCCGATTTCATGTGTCAATACCGATTTGATCTTCATGGAAAGTGAATTGCGAGCGACGATTGTTTCTTCATTCCAATCGGCGACTGAAAGAACAATATAATTCGTCAACGGGCTGGTCGAACCAAAAGAATTTGGACCTATTGGATACAGCATCAAATACTCAAAATAGGAGTCACAAAAGAAAATGGTGTAAGTGTCGTTTTCATCGAAATCTCGGATTTTTTTTAATTGTTTGTCAACATTGTCGATTATTTTTTCCACCGATATAGCCTGATGGGAATATATCTGAAAATTTTTAATTTGGACTTCGTTTGAAAATAATGGCTGTGGAAATATAAGCAGTATGGTATAAACTAAAGCAATTATATTGGATAAAACAGCAGTATAAAGTACGATTTTTTTCATCATATCATTTTACATTTGAGTCAATAGAAGAAAAGGGAAATATATTTCAATTTCCCTTTTTCTTCGTCAGTCAAGGCTTTAAAAAAACCGATCATTACTTGACCATGTTGAGTTTTTCACCGTATTGACCAATCACTGGCAACGCGGCAACTTTTCCTTGCGCTGCATTGATAATTCCGATAACCCACAATACGAAACCAAATAATTGGATCAAATAGCCGACCAGAACGATCGACAATACGCCGCCGATCAGGAATACGATGAACAACAGAATTTGTTGTTCGAGGTGGTACTGGCAGAAGCGGTTGTCTTTGGCCGCCAATAACGGAATCAAAAAGCAGCACAGATAACCGAGAATTGCCATGACTTTACCTTTTTCGATATCTTCTGCGGTCGGCATCGGTCTTCCGCCCGGCGTTCCTGAAGTAGTTTGTTCCGACATAACACGTCCTCCTCTAATGGGTTATGAAATACGGTTAATTAGGGATTTACATATTCTTGATAATTTCGTCGCCGAATTCGCTGCATTTGATTTCTTTGGCGCCGTCCATCAAACGCGCAAAATCGTACGTCACGGTTTTATTAGCAATCGATTTTTCGAGGCCTTTGATAATCAGATCTGCGGCTTCCGTCCAACCCATGTAGCGAAACATCATGTCGCCGGAAAGAATGACAGAACCGGGATTAACTTTGTCGAGGTCGGCATATTTCGGGGCGGTTCCGTGCGTTGCTTCGAAAACAGCATGACCGGTAACATAATTAATATTACCGCCGGGTGCGATGCCAATGCCACCAACTTGTGCGGCTAAAGCGTCGGACAAGTAGTCGCCGTTAAGGTTCATCGTTGCAATGATGTCAAATTCCGTGGCGCGCGTGATCGTTTGCTGGAAAACAATATCGGCAATAACGTCTTTGATCAGTATTTTTCCGGACGCAAGCGCAGCTTTCTGTTCTGCATTGGCCGCCTCTTCGCTTTTGTCTTTTTTCGTGCGTTCCCACTGATCCCACGTGTACACTTTGTCGGCAAATTCCCTTTCCGCTAAGGCGTATCCCCAATTGCGGAACGCGCCTTCCGTATACTTCATGATATTGCCCTTATGCGCAAAGGTTACGCTCTTGCGTTTATTCTGGATAGCATAATGAATCGCCGCACGGATCAAACGTTCGGACCCTTCGACAGACACCGGCTTGACGCCGATACCGGCGGAGTCAGGGAATCGGATTTTCGCATATTCTTTTGGAAACTGTTCTTTTAATAATACTTTGAACCGTTTGTTATCATCCGTTCCGTTTTCGAATTCAATACCGGTGTAGATATCTTCGGTATTTTCACGGAAGATCACCATATCGACGTCTTGCGGACGTTTGACGGGAGAGGGAACGCCTTGAAAATACCGCACGGGGCGCAAACATACATACAGATCGAGTAGTTTACGCAAAGCCACATTCAGACTGCGAATACCGCCGCCAATCGGGGTTGTCAACGGCCCTTTGATGCTGACTAAATATTCTTTGCACGCGGTGATAGTATCGTCCGGCAACCAGTTATTGAATTGCGTAAACGCTTTTTCACCGGCGAAAACTTCGAACCACACGATTGTACGTTTTCCGCCGTACGCTTTTTGTACAGCCGCATCAAATACACGTTGAGATGCACGCCAGATATCACGGCCGGTGCCGTCGCCTTCGATGAAAGGAATAACCGGATTATCCGGAACTTTTAATTGGCCGTTCTGAATAACGATCTTTTCACCATTTTTAGGAGGTTGGAGTTGCTGATACACAGAAGTCTCCTTCGGTTATTGGATGGTAGAGTAGTTTGATAAATTCGTTTCAACTCAGATTGGATATGAGCCAAAACTTATGACCAGATTTGTCAAAAAGAAGTGTAAAGAAGACGCATGAAATATAAAAACAGGCCGGTGAAAACACAAGGATTTTTGTGAACGAATAATATTACTGCGTTTAGGATCTTTCAGGGTTTTATCAACACTCTTCTAATCAATATATTGCATTTCGCCTGCCGTTTTTTTATAATTCACGCAACTTATGAGAAACAACGAATCGCTCAAGGAATGATGCATGTCCGGTAAAATTGAGTCAAAAACCGAATCGAATGTTGCCCGCTACGATTTTGCCGAAATCGAACCGAAATGGCAAAAATACTGGGAAGAAAACAAAACCTTTCACGCTATCGAAGATCCGAAATTTCCAAAAGAAAAACGTTATTATGTCATGGATATGTTTCCTTATCCTTCCGGATCGGGATTACACGTAGGACACACGGAAGGTTATACCGCGACGGATATACTGGCGCGTTATAAACGCATGAAAGGATTTAATGTCCTTCACCCGATGGGATGGGACGCTTTCGGTCTTCCTGCCGAACAATATGCCGTAAAAACCGGAGTTCATCCGGCCATTACAACCAAACAAAATGTCGACAATTTTAGAAGACAATTAAAATTAGTTGGATTTTCCTACGATTGGGATCGTGAAGTCGATACGACCGATCCGAAATATTTTAAATGGACACAATGGATTTTTATTCAATTATACAAACGCGGTCTTGCTTACCTCGCAGAAGTTCCTGTCAATTGGTGTCCCGAATTAGGAACTGTTTTAGCCAATGAAGAAGTTCCGGAACAAATTGAAAAAGGATTTACCGTTGTTCGGCGGCCAATGCGTCAATGGATGCTAAAGATAACGGCGTATGCCGATCGGCTGCTGGATGATCTTGCATTAGTCGACTGGCCGGAAAATATCAAAGAAATGCAACGCAACTGGATCGGGCGCAGCGAAGGCGCCGAAATTAATTTTCCAATCAAAGGCTTGGCTGACAGCCTTCGCATTTTTACGACGCGTCCTGATACGATCTTTGGTGCAACTTACATGGTGTTGGCTCCAGAACATCCGCTTGTAGATGCGATAACAGTCTCATCGCAGCGAGCGGCTGTTGACGATTACAAGAAAAAAGCTGCATTGAAAAGCGACATGGAAAGGACGGAACTGGCCAAAGAAAAAACCGGAGTGTTTACTGGCGCTTTTGCTGTCAATCCGGCGAATCAAAAAGAAATTCAGATCTGGATTGCCGATTACGTTCTGGTCAGTTATGGTACCGGCGCAATCATGGCTGTGCCCGGGCAGGACGAACGGGATTGGGAATTTGCCGAATTATTTAATCTTCCTATTATTCGTACCGTGCAGCCTCCCGCCGATTTTTCCGGTAAAGCTTATACCGGTGATGGCCCTGCGATTAACAGCGATTTTCTCAATGGCTTGAATATCGACGAAGCTAAGAATAAAATTATTTCGTGGCTGGAATCAGAAAAAATCTGTCATTCCAAAATTAATTATAAACTGCGTGACTGGCTTTTTTCCCGCCAACGTTATTGGGGCGAACCGTTTCCGATCATTCATACAGAAAACGGTGAAATAAAACTCATCGATGAATCCGTTTTGCCGATTACATTGCCGGAAGTGAAGTCTTATAAACCCGCAGGAACCGGTGAATCACCGCTTGCAACGATTTCAGATTGGGTTGACACCATCGATCCAGCGTCCGGCAAAAAAGCCCGGCGAGAAACCAATACGATGCCGCAATGGGCAGGTTCTTGCTGGTATTATTTACGCTACCTCGATCCGAAAAATGAAAAAATGTTTTGCGACCCTGAAAAAGAAAAATACTGGATGCCGGTGAATATGTACATTGGCGGCGGCGAACACGCAGTTTTGCATTTGTTGTACGCCCGTTTTTGGCACAAAGTATTGTACGATCTGAAACTTGTGTCGACGCCTGAACCTTTTATGAAACTCATCAATCAGGGAACAATTCTCGGTGAAGATTCTCAGAAAATGTCCAAGTCGGTCGGTAATGTGATCAACCCGGATGACATTATCAAAGAATACGGCGCCGATGCTCTTCGATTGTACGAAATGTTTATGGGACCATTGACGGCAACGAAGCCGTGGAGCACCAACGGCGTTGAAGGTGTTTACCGCTTTTTGCAGCGTGTGTGGCGATTGGCCATCGATGCGGACGGGAAACTCAGCGAGCAAGTGAAAGACGTCGAACCCTCGATAGAATCGCTTCGTGTGCTACACAAGACTATTAAAAAAGCTGCTCACGATATCGAGTCGCTTGATTTCAATACGGCGATTTCTCAAATGATGATTTTTGTAAATGAAATGACGCCGCTTGCTGTTCGTCCGAAAAAAATTATTGAACAGTTTGTTTTGGTTCTCGCACCGTTTGCTCCACATTTGGCGGAAGAGCTTTGGTATAAGCTTGGCCATACTAAGTCATTGGCACACGAATCTTTTCCTGATTACGATGAAGCTCTGACAGTCGATGATGAAGTTACGGTTGTCATTCAGGTGAATGGGAAACTGCGCGATAAACTGTTAGTTAAAAAAGGAACCGATAAAGCTGTGCTTGAGGAATCGGCTCTTGAAAAAGCTGTTCAATGGACAGCTGGTAAGGAATTGCTGAAAGTCGTAGTTGTGCCTAATAAGTTAGTTAACATTGTCGTAAAATAAAAATCTGTTCACCATGTATAAGTATATTTTATTAATTCTGTTTTTCATTTTTTTATCCTGTTCAAAAAAACAGCCGGATATTGAGACGGATGTGAAGCCGTTGGAGTTGGATCTGCCATTGCTTCATGAACGTAATCTGGATTCCGTTAAGCTATTGTCGTATGAAGACCGGTTGTTGGCGTTTTCGATCGATTTAGGTCAGCGTAGTACCGATTTCAATCGACGGCTCGGTTTAACTATTTCAGCCAATACACCGGACAAAAGTTGGATCAATGTTATTGAAACCGTTTGGGAAAGAGATAATTACACAAAAGCCAAATCGGCCAATTTGAATTATTTGCAAAACTTTCGTTCAGTTATTGATTCGCCCGAAAAAAAATTTCGACCCTACTACGATGATCTGATTCAATCACATAACCGACTCATTAATAATTACGAAATCATCTCCAAGTATCGTGAATTCGCCAATATGTCAGCTATTCTCGACAGTGTTTTGACGAATGAACTTGCAATTAACGCATCGTTGCGTCAATTTGAAAATTTCATGCGTGAGAAGAAAAAATTAAAGTAAGTCATGTCAGGACATAAAATTTCCCTCATTGAAGCGACTCATTCGTTAAAAGAATCCAACCGCGAGTTCAAGGTGCTGTTTGAGCGTGGGAGTTTGTCCGTCGAACTTTACAGGCCTGATCGGGTCGATAAACAAAAACCGCATGATCGTGATGAAATTTACGTAATAGCTATTGGTTCGGGAAAGTTTGAATTGGATGGCACATCGATGGCGGTAACTGACGGCGATTTTTTGTTTGTTCCTGCCGGCGTGCATCACCGTTTTTTTGAATTTTCTGAAGACTTTACAGTGTGGGTGTTTTTTTATGGACCAAGCGGAGGAGAGCACGTTTAGTCCGGAAAAAAGAAAAGGCTGTCAGTTTTTGACAGCCTTTTTTTGTTTCAATACGATCTTACTTCTTAACGGAAACTACTTTGAGTTTCACGCCCGCAGCAATTTTATCCGCGATTGTTTTACCGCCTTTTTCAACATCACAGGTTGATGACCATCCGTCTTCGCCAACTGATTTAACTTCGAGTGAACCAAGATCCGTTGTTTTTTTACGCATTTTACCGGCAACTTCCATTTCCGTTTCAGTGTAGACTTTAAATTTGTCTCCTTTTTTTACGCCGATATCTTTACCGCAAGTAATATTCACGCGTGTAGCGCCTTCTTTTTTGGTCTGTTTGACGATTTCAAAGATTTCTCCTTCGACAGGAAACGCATCGCGCAGCCAGTTTTTAAGATCTTTTGAGCATTCATCCAAGCCTTTGTAAGCAGCTTTGGAAGGCGTTGATTCATACGCATCCAATAACGCCATTCCTAATATTTTAGTGCCTTCAACTTCCGTGCTGCCTTTAACGCGCTTGGAGCCGGTTACTTGACCCGTGCCGACTTCAATCAGGGTTATCTGCAATTCGACTGTGCCTGAATAGCCGAGCAATTTACTTTTGTCTTTCGGGTCGTAATACGGATTGGTGCTTACCTGTTGAATTTGCCCATTGACGATATATTGCGCGCCCAGCAAGGCGCCAATCTGTGCTACAGAATTCGGGTCGACATTATCCGAAAGCTGGAAATCTTGTTCCTTCATGATTTTTTCCATTGCCGTACGGTCAATCACGGTAAATCGTCCTGTCTTGAAAAACGCATCGACCGATCGTTGTGTTGCAGCTTCAGCAAAGGCAACTAAGGCGGCAGCATCGGCAAAGGGCGATTCAGGTTGGGCTTGCCAAGTTACATTGCCCGGTTGCCAACTCCATGACTGACGTGCGCCGTACTGCTCAGCGATCTTAACGGCATCGAAAGGCAGGATCGCAATTTTAGATTTTTCAACGTCAATGTTGGTCTTACCTTGCGCAAAGACGGCGCTGGCGGATAATAGGATTACCGCAGCAGTAAGAAATAACTTTTTCATTTCCTTCCTCCAAGTTAGTGATTTCAGTTTAGTAAATAAGCCATAACAATTATTGGATAATAATCTTTCTATTATTAATTACAACACGATTTTCTGCAAACAACTGGATCGCCTGCCAATACGTGTCGTATTCCATTTGTTGTATACGCTTTCCAAGACTTCCTGCAGTGTCGTTGGAAAAAACTTCTACGCATTTTTGCATAACAATTGCACCATGATCGTATTCTTCATCGACAAGATGAATGGTAATACCGCTAATTTTTGCACCGTAATTGATCACCGCTTCGTGTACATGCAAACCGTACATGCCTTTTCCTCCAAATGAAGGCAGAAGAGCAGGGTGAATATTCAGAATTTTGTTAGGATACTTACGAATAATCGGCGTTCCGATTTTCTTCATATATCCGGCTAGTACAATAAATTCGACTTTATAGGTATCAAGTTCTAAAAAAAGCTCCTCATAAAACTTATCTTTGGATGAAAAATTTTCCGAAGAAATATGGCAGTATGGAATGGTATTTTTTTTTGCAAAATCCAGAACGCCCGCATCAGCTTGATTACTCACAATGAGGGCTATTTTAGCTTTCAATTTATTTTCAGTAATGGCCTGATGAATAGCGGCACAATTGGTGCCTTGGCCGGAGGCAAATACTGCAAGATTCAACACAGACATTGCTTGATCAACATAATCTGAAGGAGGTAAATGTGGTCTAATTTATAGGAATCGTCGTGTTATCGCAAGGAAAAATAAAAAAGCCTTTCCGATGAAACGGAAAGGCTTGATTTTCGGCTTTTTTACCCTATTACGAAGCGGGAAGCCAAAAATTTTAGCTCCTCTTGACAGCATCTTTCAATGCTTTACCTGCACGGAATTTCGGTACTTTAGCGGCGGCAATTTTCAGCGTAGCGCCGGTTTGGGGATTTCTTCCGATGCGGGCTTTCCTTTTCGAAACAACGAAGGTTCCGAAACCAACTAACGTAACGGCTTTTCCTTTTTTCAAAGACATGGTGACGGCATCCACAAACGACTCTAACGCTTTTTCAGCTTTCGTTTTGGGTACGCCGGCATCTTTTGCCATTTTGGCAACGAGTTCTGCTTTGGTCATTTCAATGACTCCTATTTGTTGAACCAACGAAGCAACGTAAACAATTATAATACGTGCTTCGTAAAATTTCCGTCTGCGGGTAAACAGACACTCACTTTGAGAAAAGACAGGGATGAAATCAAATAAGAACATCGGAAGATAATTCTTCCGGAAGCTAAGCAGACGTGCATTTCATTGCAACGCTGTCATTCAAACGCAGTAAATATAATTTAACGTCTGAATTTTGTCAAGAACTATTTTGCTGAAGACGCTGATTTTTTGGGGTTTTACAGACACTATGCGGAAAAGAGACCTTATTTTAAAGGAATGGCGGGCACTCGATGTTTGAAAAAATGCTCATCGCAGCAATAGCAGCCGTTTCTGCTCTTAGCCGGCGTGATCCCAGCGAAAGCACTTCAAATCCTGCATCATGAACGGCATTAATTTCTTCATCGGTAAAACCACCTTCAGGGCCAATACATATCAGGATCGATTGAACAGGACGATCTTTCAGGCTCGATACATAACTCAATGCCGAATGATCGGATTTTTCATGAAAAATGATTTTGATATCATAAATCGATTTAAGAAGGTGCTCGAACGATTGAATATCTTTGATCATTGGAATAATGGATCGACGGGATTGCTTAGCTGCTGATAATAAAATTTTTTGCCAACGTTGAATTTTGCTTAAGCCTGGTTCCATCAAACTCCTACGTGTTCGGAGCGGGATAATTTCAGAAACGCCTAACTCGGTCGCTTTTTCAATGATCCATTCAAAATGATCTTTGGTAATCATGGATTGGGCCAATGTGATCGCATACGATAATTCTCTTGGGCGATTGTGTGTACGTTGAATAGTGCATTCAACGCAGTCTTTCGATGCGCTAACCAACTGCACTTCAAATTCATGTCCTATTCCGTCAATGGCGAAAAACTCATCGCCGACTTTTTTTCTAAGGACTTTTACACAGTGATGTGCTTCTTCATTTTTAAGAATTAAAATTTGACGATCCAGAAATACATCCGAAGGATGTACAAAAAAATATTGGCTATCGCGCATAAGAAGTTCGTTTAATCTTTTCCGGAAGACAATGTGTCGGATTCAACTGGAACGGTTATCTCGATGTCTTTGCCCATATTGTCCAACTCAAATTGAACGGAAGGCGCCAACTCATGATTGGGATATTTTTTAAGGAAAGAATGGTAATAAGTTTTGGCCGAATCAAATTGCTGGAAGTAATTCGAATAAATAAAGCCTTTCATGAAGTAAGCCTGAGCAGTCAAAGGATTGGCCGGATATCGTTCGATCAACTTTGTGTAACAGGCAATGGCGTTGTCAAACTCACGAAATTGATCACAATAAATTCTGCCCATGGAGAGCAACGCATCGGAATTTTTGGGATAATCCGGAAACTTTTCTACGAGAATTGTTAATCCGTCTACGGCATGCTGAGGTTTTTCCTCGCCGATATAATTTAAAGCTTTACGGTAAATATCATCGGCCTTCAAACGATCCCAATGATTTTTTTCAGTTTCATCGGAAGTCGTGATACGACTTCCGGCCGTGCAAGAAAAAATTACCAACATCCAAAGACATGAGAACAAACGCATGAATACGATCCTTTACAATTTCTGTACGATTCTAAAATTAAATTGCCAATCGCCACGTTTTGTAGTGATACCGCGTTTCAATGCCCATGCACAATCGAAACGGATCCAGTCGCCCATGGCCAAACCGGTACCGACGTCGGCTTTAAAATCTTTTAATTGGACACCATCGAAATTAACAAGGTTTTTATTATCTCGATTAAGCCACACGTAACCGGCGTCGGCAAAGAAAATCAAATCGAAATTTTTAAAAATCCAACCGATTCCCCACATTTTTGCCAGTGGTGTTTTCGGTAAAAAAGAATTATTGAAAGCATAATCGATATTCAAAAGCGCGAGACGATTTCCGTTTTGAAATTCGCGATAGCGGTATCCACGTAAAGTTGAAATGCCTCCGGCGTCAAATAGAAATTGGTCTTGCGGCAACGTCACGCCGGAAGTATCCGATTCAAATACAGTTTTTCCCTGATGAGAGGCCAGCCGAAGTCCCACGACTAATTTATGCCGGGCAAAAAGTTTTTGATAACGTTTGAAAGTGACGTCGGTCCGATGGTATGAAAAGTCGCCGTTGAAAGAACTTTTAACCAGTCGTGAACTTTGGAGCTTTCCTTTAAAGTACCATGCGCTGACAAAGGCTAGCGGCGACGGTCGAAAATCGATTTCGTAATCTATTCCGACAAAATAGTCATTGCCTTCCGCGACAAGCGGGCTGGAAGCAAATATTTTCTTTCCGTTTATTTTGTCTCCGCCCCAATCGAAGAGGCTTTTCTTGGTCCGGTTTCGCAAACTTTCATACTGTTCCATTCCTGCAAAGCCGTTGACTTTGACCGTACCACCCCAATCTTTTCCAAAACGGATTAAGCCGCCACGTGACTCATAATGATCGTAAAAATCCGAACGGAACAACAATGCCCCGAGAGAATTCTGAATATCCTGAATAACGTAGGCGTCTTTACTGGCCGTGAGGCTGTGATACTCGGCTGAAAAAATATATTCATTATTGCCGGAAGGAAAAATTTTCTTTGCTTCGATTGCATATCGGGGGTATTTTCCTGAGAAAGCATAACCGGCACGTCCGATTAAATAAAAATCACGATTGAAAAAATACTGACCGGTTATTCCGGTGAAACCGCCATCGGCTTTATTATAACGCAACCAAGGACCGAGATTGAACTTATCCGTTTTTTCGTAGAGATAAAAATTGTACTGGGCAACGGCAGGTGTCGCAGCAAGAATAACGATGATCCAGAAAAAATATTTTCGCATCGCCGGCTCCTTGGATAATGAAAAAACCCGTTTACCGAAACGGCCAAAACGGGTTTTATATGCTGCTCAGGTAGGGCTCGAACCTACAACCCTTCGGTTAACAGCCGAATGCTCTGCCATTGAGCTACTGAGCAATTTTCAAGGGCACTAAAATAAAATTTCAGACCTATAAAGTCAAGATTTTTTTTAGAAAACAAGATTGAACACGCATGCTCTTTTTATCAAAAATATGTTGTAAATTGTTAACTACAAATAGTAGACGGCTTTTCCGTCAATGACGGGTTTTGTGATAGGCGAATTTAATTTAAACAAATATTTTTATTATAGATTATAACTGGCATAAAGATTGATTTAGCTTAGGCCAGAGGTGTCATATGAAAGATCATGTTATTAAATCGTTTCTTTTTTTAATGGTCTGGGTGGCTATTGGATGTGGGCATGGTGATGAAGATTTCAGCGATACGGCCATTTTAAAGAAAATAATAAAAGACGATCAAGAAGCTGTTTTCAATGTTGAAGTTGCCGATGATGCTAAAGCCGTCGACGATGATACGACAACCAGCGTATCTAAAACGTTTGCGATGTTAGGCAAAACCTATCACGCTGAAGCGCTAGTGGGTGATGGCGGTCTGAAGATTGGGCGAATTGTCAAAGTTAGGGAAGTGAACCCGGATATTCAGTTTATCAACGATACAACAGCCTTTGCGACGGTAACGTACTCATTAAATGGACAGTTCGTGGCGATTTATCCCAATGGTGATGGTCTGAGCAAAAATTTCACTCACACTATCGTAAGGTTTGTTACGTTTGTAAGACGTGAAAATCCGATCACGCAGGAAGAGTGGAGCCGTGTCAGCGTTTCGGCCGCTGTCGGATTAGCCGATAACAGTAAATTAGCCATTGATTCTCTGATTATTATAACGCCGAATGATACTATTGTTGCAGACAATCGATATGACCTTGTATTCCTTGAGAAAAAACACATAGTACTGAAACGAGGCGATCTTGTGACAGTCGAAATCGTCGCCGATAATGTAGTTAATATCAATGAAAATTTGTACGGGCGTGCTATTGTGGGAAGAAATAAAATTCGGGATGGGCGTAATTTTTTCAGATTAGCACAAGTTACTCCGAAACATTATGCCAGGACGTTTCGCATTCCCAATAATGCTCCGGCTGAATTTAACCAATTAACGATTGACATTATTACCAATGGGACCATTTACAGCCGGTTATTGCCATATGATTCGTTTTTGATGTTGATTCCGTTCAGGGTTGTTAATTAAGTGTGAACCTGTGGGGTTATTAATCTTCACAGGTTCAGTACTACAATCCCAGTTTTTTCAGTCGATCGTTCAAAGTCGTGCGTTTGATTCCTAATATTTCCGCAGCTTTTGATTTGTTTCCACCTGCGTTTTTTAATATCTGTTCGAAATAACCCCGCTCGATGGCCAATAGTTCCTCTTCAAATTCGCCAAGATTTTTTAATTTTTTATCATGGCCGTGTTTGCCGCCAAGATGAACGATCATCTTTGATTGCAAAGATTGTTTACGTTCGAATGGTGAGCGAACGTCTTCATTAAGGTTATCAAATGACAATTTTTTGGAATTTGAAAAAATAATCATACGTTGAACGATATTTTCCAATTCGCGAATATTGCCAGGCCATGAATATTCCATCATCGCGTCAACCAGATCTTTACTGACAGATTCGATGTGCTTGCGTTCCGCCTGGGAATATTTTTCTATAAAAAATTGAAGCAAAAAAGGCACATCTTCTTTTCGTTCGCGTAAAGCAGGTAAACGGATTGGAATAACATTCAGCCGGTAATATAAATCTTCTCTAAATAAATTTTGTTCAACTTGTTTCGCCAAATCTTTATTAGTCGCTGCAATGATCCGTACGTTAACCCTGCGCGACAAGGTTTCGCCAACTGGGCGAATTTCCCCTTCCTGGATTACACGTAATAACTTTGCCTGAAAATTCAACGACGTATTAGTGATTTCATCCAGAAAAATCGTTCCGCCATCAGCCTCTTCAAACAATCCTTTTTTGTCGTGATTCGCACCGGTAAAAGCGCCTTTTTTATATCCAAAAAGCTCGCTTTCAAGCAGATTTTCCGGAAGCGCGCCGCAATCGACGGCTATAAATTTTTGATTTTTTCTGTTACCGTTATAGTGAATGGCGCGGGCAACCAATTCTTTGCCGGTTCCGCTTTCTCCTTCAATCAAGACTGTAGCGGTGTTATTGGCTGCGCTTTCAATCAGGTGGTACACTTGCCGCATGGGTTTACTACGGCCGACAATATTATGAGTGATATACTTGCCTTGAATCGTCAATTTCAAGTCGACATTTTCTTTTTCGAGATTTTCTTTTTCATTGTAAACGGCTTCGTACATCGATGCGTTGTCAATCGCCAAACCGGCTAAATTTGCAAACGATTCAAGAAATTTCAATTGAGGAGTTCCAAAATGGTACGTGTCAAATTGCTTGTCGAGATACACGGCGCCGGCTATTTTATTTTTTATACGTAATGGAACGCACATAATTGATCGGATATGATAATTCACGATACTTTTGCGCTCTTTAAACCGCTCATCCATATTGGCGTCGGCCGTTACGATCGACTGGCCGTTTTCAAAAACTTCTTTGACGATGCTTTGGCTTATATTGGAAATATCCGACAAGGACTCGTGATCCATATTGCGTGCGACCTTGATTTCGAACGTGTCGGTTTGGCCGGTGTTCAGAATAATCAATCCACGATCGGCCCGGCTATGTTTGATGGCATTGTCCATGATTTTTTCAAAAACGATGGAACTGTCAAGCGTGGAATTGATGTCCTGAGTTATTTCATATAGTTGTTGGAACGATTGAATGTCCGATTCACGTTCTTCATCGAAGAATTTTTTGTATTCCTGAATAATTTCCTGATGGAGTGGAATGTTTAAATAACTTGTTTTGAAATCCGAACGTTTCAAAAAGCTTTCAACTTCTCTGATCTTCAGATAAGCTTTTTGTAAATAATGCGAGCGTTTGATTTTTTCTTGGGGATCCTCGATTAAATAATATTGAAACCATATTTCTTGGGCGGAGTATTCAAAATGCTTTCTTAATTCAAGCAGTTGCAGAGATTTTAGAAGTAAATTTTTTGCATGATGAGTGTCGTTTTTTTGAAACAATTTTGACAAAACAAAAAAACCAAGGATTTGGATTGATGAATCAGAAGATTGAATTTCGCCTACAAATTTCTCAATGCTTTCGGTTTCTTCGTTAAGCCGTTCTTTACTTATGAGAACAAAATTTGTTTCAACGGCAAAACGCATCAAAAGTATTTTAGTGTATACCGACCAAAACGGATGAGCATTTTTTTTGAAGAAAGATGCGCCATTTTCTAGGTAGCTACTGATCGCTGCATATTTCTTCATGAAAAAAAGTTGTTCGGCCATCAACAAACTATGAATGGCAAACGTACGATCATCATTATTTTTTTCACTTTTCAGTACTTTATCCAAGATAGAAATCGATTGATCGACTTGCCCCAACCGCATCAAGGTCAGCGATAAATTGCTTAAGGCCTTGTTCGTCATTCCCAAGTCATTGAGTTCAACACTGAGGTCTAAAGTTTTACTGAAATAATTATGTGCATCTTCAAATTGAGATATTTCATAATAAACCAAACCTTGATAATAGAAGTATCGCTGTTCCAATTGCTTGTCTTTATACGATTTCAAAACAGGTAAGGCTTGCAGAAAATATTCGGATGCTTGTTCGATACGGTTCGAATTTTTACAAAGAATGCCCAAGTTAAAATAGCTGTCAATTTGCTTAGCATAGTCGCCCAGTTTAAGTGCAATACTCAAAGCCGATTCAAATTCCAGGCGGCCTTTTTCAAAATCATCTTTTGAACCGTACACCGTTCCCATGCTATTATGGGCCTCCATCTCGAGGCGGTGATCATTTGTTTCAATGGCAATACGATGGGTTTCCTGATACCATTCCAAAGCTTGTTCCCACTTCGCTCGACGATAAAAACTCTTTCCTAACTGTCGGTACAATTGACCGAGTAAATATTCGTTGCAACGGTTCTTAGTAAGTTCAATCGCCTCTTCACAAGTTTTTTGTGAAGATTCGTAGTCGGAAATTCGTTCGAAATAATTGGCTTCGCGCAGTAATCCTTTTACTAAAAATTTTTTATCAGGATGCTTTTTGCCAATACCGATGATTTCATCAATGCTTTCTTTTTGCGCTCGACGCTCGCCGAGTTGATCCTGTAAGGCTTCCATACTGAAAAATTGTTCGGCGAGTAATTCGTCCTGCTTAGTTTCCTGTAGAATTTCACAAATCTCCAAGCAGCTCCGGAGAGAATCACGATACTGGAAGTTGTTTTTTTGATAATCGGCCAAACGTTGCAAAAAGTCCAAAGCTTTAGCTTTTTCCGTGCTACGAAAATAATGGTAAGCAATATCTCCAAAAGATTCGGGAAAATGAGTTTCATAAAAAACGGCTAAGAAATTATGCAGTTTATTTTTGTCTGATGGTTTGATCTGATCGTAGATATGCTCCCTCAAAAAACGGTTGTTAAAAATTAAAGCGTTACCCTCACGAGCAAGGATGTTTTGGCGAAGCAATTTGTCAAGTTCGTAAGAAAATTCAAATGCGATACCCGTTGCCAATAATGCATCGTAGGAAAAAACTCCGGGAAACAGTGAAGCCGCTTCGATTATTTTTTTCTCGGTCGGCGAAAGATACAGAACCTTCGATAGAACAAATTCGTTGATCGACAGAGACGTTGTTTTCATGTGTTCTGCAAACCATCGCCAGTCCTTATTTTTAAAAATCAAAGCGTTTTGCTCGATGGCTGCTTTGATTGTATTTTCTATCAAAAAAGGATTGCCGCGTGTTGATGAAAACAACCAGCGGAGGAAATCAACATCTAAAGTTTCAGTATTCAGCAAGTGGCGGGCTACTTCAGTGGTTTGTTGTTCAGAAAAACTTTCTAATTTAATTGATTGGGATGTTTCATCGGAGGCGAGCTGAACAATTGAATCGTCATGGCCCGCAAGGACAAACGTAACCGTCACGTTTTGTTGTAAATTTATTTTTCTGATCAAGTATTTAAAGAAATTTTGTAAAAAAGGATCAGCACGATCAGCATCATCAATCACGATGTAGGTGAATTCCAGGCCAATGCGTTGGATTACAAAATCGGACATAATGGAAAACAAAGAAGATTCATCATGTACGGAAAACGATTCTGTTTTTCCAAGGATCCATTGAATTTCTTCCTTCGACTCGTCCACAGGATTCGGCGTCGAAAATAAAACACTTTTCAAAAAATCTTTCATCGTTTCCAATGAACGATAGTAACCGGAAATGGTGAAATGAATATTGTGCCGGCCGGTTAACTGAAGATTTTCGACAAATTTTTTCAGTAAAACGGTTTTACCCACGCCTTCGTCGCCTATGATAAAAACGGGCTGATGCGGCTGGCTTTTTTCAAGCGCAGACAATTCATTATCGCGACAGAGAAGACATGCGTTCAGATAAACTTCATTAAAATCGGCCGGATGACCGAGAGCGGATTCAATGTCCGTCTGATGAGGTCGTAGATCGGCAATAATTTCGCCTACATTCTGATAACGATAATTTTGATCTTTGATTAACAGTTTAAGAACGATTTTTTTTAACCATTCTTGAATGAAACCGAATTGTGAATCAATGGTTTCGATTTTTTTCTCAAGGTGACTGACCACGATATTGACGACGTTGAAATCGTCAAAAGGATTGGCGCCTGTCAGCCACTCGTAAAGAATAACACCGAGCGAATATAAATCGGAGCGATGATCATAGGTTTCTTTTTTCAAAATTTCCGGCGCGGTATATTGTACGGTGCCTTGCAGAACATGGTCTGGTTTATCCTCGGCCGTTAAGGCGAGGCCAAAATCGATCAGCTTGATCTTGGCATCCGGATCGGAAGTCAATAAAATGTTGGCCGGTTTCAGATCGTGATGAATGATGCGATGTTGATGCAGATAATCAAGTGCCGACAAAAGTTGCAAAAAGGTTGTATAAAAAAGCTTTGCCGTCATTTGTTTCGACACAATATTATCGGCGAGGCTTTTCCCTTCAATGGTTTCCATTGAAAAAAATATATCGTTGCCAATCCGATGATAGGTGTACATCTCGGGAATATTCGGATGATGGAGCGGCGACACAAGGCGATATTCCCGTGCAAAAAATTGTTCGTTTGTACCAGAATTTTTTTTGATTATCACATGCCTTCCGGTCAAGCGGTCCCACGCCTTGTAAACAAGGCTCATGCCGCCTTCGGCCATGAGTTCCTGAACATCATAACGAGCATGCAGCACCGGTAGTGTCTTTTTCGCCATGTTACTTATTGGAGCTCTTTGATGGTGAGCGCCAGTTCTTTGGCGCTTTCGATTTTGGTGTTGGCAATTTCAGTGACTTCGGCGCCAATCAATAAAATGATCGACGCAAGATAAACTGAAAAAATCGTAATAATGATGCCGGCGACGGATCCGTAAAAAGCATCGTACTTCGAAAAATTATCCACGTAATAAGCAAAACCAAAGATGCTTAATTCCAGCAAAACTCCGGCCACAGTAGCGCCGAGTAAAGCAGCCCTTTCGTAAATGATCGTTTTGGGCAAGACTTTATACATGATGAAAAACATTGCAATAGTGAGTACATAAGGCATGATGGTCGTTGCGATGTTCCATACATAAGGTAAGTTTGAAAAATCAATTCCGAGCACGTCGCTGCCCTGGCGCTTTAACGTCTGAATGATCACGTTGACCATATTCGACATCATAAACAGCGAACCGGTGATCAGCACCATGCTTATTTCCACCAAACGGCTGACGAAATAATTTCGGCCTTTCACTCCGAAAATAGTTGTCATGGCGTCTTCAATTGCTGCAAATGCACCGCTGCTCGTCCACAAAAGCGACGCGGCGCTAACGACGGTTACCCATCCTTTATTCTCCATCAGTGATTTGACGTTGTGAATGAGATTACTGCGCATGACTATTTCCATAATAAACGCCCGTGCGCTCTCGGGCACTCGTTGGGTAACGTAGCTGACCATAAATTCTTCAGCTTCTTCCGGCGATTGGACAAATGATGAGATAATGGCGATGACGATAAATAACATCGGGATCATTGACAATAAAAAGAAAAACGAAATGGCCGCAGCATTGGTGGTTAATTTATGACGGTCAAAAATCCGGCGCTGTACAGTCGTAACATAAAAATAAACCTGTGATTTAAAAATATAGCCGGTGATTTTGATCCAGAGTACAATCAGCCAGCGAAAGCGTTTCATCAGAGATGCAGTAGTTTTTTTCATTGGGTATTTTTGATTACTTTCTTTCTTGTAACAAATAGGTCATCATATCGCCTTTGCCTTTGATCGTAACCATACCTCGTTTTTCAAATTTAAACTGATCTTTCAGAGCCGTGTACGTTGATTCGGTAACCTGAATGCATCCCGGAACGCCATGCGATTCCATACGGCTGGCGGTATTTACTGCGTCGCCCCAAAGGTCGTAAATAAATTTTTTCTTGCCGATGACTCCGGCGACGACGGGGCCCGTATTGATACCGATCCGCACTTGGACGGACGTGTTTTTGGCTTGGTTCAATTTGTTCAACTCATTCTGCATATCGAGCGCCATATTGGCCATCGCCAGCGCATGGTCAGGGCGAGGATTGGGAAGTCCGGAGACGATCATGTATGCATCGCCGATGGTTTTGATTTTTTCCAATTGATGTTTCTCCACGAGTCCGTCAAAAGCCGAAAATACATCATTGAGAAAACCAACTAATTCTTCAGGTGAAATGCGCGCCGATAACTTGGTAAAATCGACAATGTCGGCGAACAATACCGTTACCTCGGCAAAACTGTCTGCAATGGTTTCTTCTTGTGTTTTCAAACGCTCGGCAATGGGTTCGGGTAAAATATTAAGGAGCAATCTTTCCGATTTGTCACGCTCCAATTTTAAATCGCGTGTTCGTTCGTCTACCAGACGCGTTAGTTCTTTTTCGTGTTCGATCAATTGCCGGACGCGCCATTTATATCCACCGAAACCAGCGGCGATCAGTCCAATCACACACAAACTATAAAACCACCATGTTTGATAAAAAAACGGTTTGAAATAAAATGGCAAAGACAAGCCGGCTTCATTCCACATGCCGTCATTATTGCATGCTATGACTTTGAACGTGTATTCACCGGGAAAAATATTGGTATAATAAGCCGTACGACGCGTATCGGCGTCAACCCATTCATCATCAAAACCTTCAAGCATGTATTTAAAACGAACTTTTTCGGGAGCAAAATAACTGAGGCCTGCATAATGAAATTCAAATTTTTCCGTTCCCGGTCCGATTTCGATTTCATCGCCCAATTCAACGGTTTCATTATCAGCGATGATATTTTCAATGGCGACCGGCGGCGGCTCCATATTAGTTTTGATGACTTTGGGTTCGATCATAGCGATCCCTTTGATCGTAGGAAAACAAAGCATACCGTTTTTCATTTTCCAACCGGCCGGCTGTGATCCGCCGGTACATTCGCTGCTTTTCATGTCATCGGATTTTCCGTAGGCGATGTATCGAAGCGTTGCAATTTCTTTTTTATCCAGTTGATCGAAATCTTTGAGCGCAATTTTAAAGACGCCGCGGCTGCATGTCATCCACAAATATCCCTGATCGTCTTCCAGGATTTGAAAAACAATATCATTAAATAGACCTTGTGCAACGGTATAACTGACAAATTCGTCATCGTCGAGTCGCGCAATCCCGCCGCCCGAAGTTCCGACCCAAATCGTATTCCGTGAATCCTCAAAGATCGTGAGAATGTCGTTGCTCAATAGTCCGTCGTCGGTAGTAAAAGTTTTTGCTTTACCGTCTTTATAGGCCGTCACGCCACCGCCATTGGTACCGAACCACAGTTGGTCCGTGTGATCTTGCAGAATCGATGTAACGATGTCGCTGCCCAATCCGTCTTTGACGCTGTAGGCATTAAAACTGTTTTTATAAAACCTCATGACGCCGCCGCCGTTCGTACCAATCCAGACGCCGCCCGCACGATCTTCGTTCAAAACAAGAATATCATTGTTCGTCAAACCGTTTTTGGTACTATATTTGGTAATGCGTCCATTCTGAATACGATTCAATCCGCCGCCGTTGGTTCCGATCCATACATTACCCTGGCGATCGGCGAAAACCGAACGTACGAAATCATTCGAAAGCCCGTTTTTTGTCGAATATACTTTCACTTTTCCGTTTTTCAGTTGATTGACGCCGCCGCCGTCCGTACTGATCCACAAACTTCCGTCGCGTGATTCACATACGGACCGCACGTAATCATTGGACAAACCTTGATCCGATGTAAATGTTACAAAACGACGGTCTTTGAAACGGTTGAGCCCGCCGCCGTAAGTACCGACCCATAAACTTTGTTCACGATCGGCGAATATGGCCAAAACAACGTCTTTGGTCAATCCGTCCGCGGAAGTATATTTAGCGACGCGTTCGTCGCGTAGACGATTGAGCCCGAGGGCAGTACCGATCCAGACGGAACCAACGGCATCTTCGTGCACGGTCCACACTTCATTACTGGTCAAACCATTGTAAGTTGTATAATGAGAAAATTTCCCGTTTTTCAATCGCGTTACGCCGCCGCCCAATGTACCAATCCATAAATCGCCTTTCGGTCCTTCGTGCAGGGCGCTGACAAAAACGCCGGACATGCCGTCTTTGACCGTATAAGAACGAAATTTTCCGTCTTTGAATAAATTCAAACCTCCGCCGTTGGTGCCGATCCAAAGACGACCCTGCCGGTCGAGGCATAACGCTTTAATAAAATCGTTGGACAGGCCTTCTTTTTTGGTGTACACCGTAAACTTTTCGCCGTCAAATGCGCCGAGACCTGCATTGGTTCCGGCCCAAACATTACCGGAAGTATCCTGGGCGATCGCCGATACAACGTCGTGCGGCAAACCTTCTTTGGTTGAATAGCGTTTGAATCGGCCGTTTTTCATGGACAGCAATCCGTTACCGGTTCCGATCCAGAGATTGTGTTGTTTGTCTTCAAACAAAGCTAAAATTTGATTGCTTAAAATTTCTTTGGTATTAGTTCTGTCGAAAATCGTAAAAGTCAATCCGTTGAACCGCACCAATCCTTCGTGGGTGCCCAGCCAAAGAAATCCGTCATGCGTTTGCAGAATACAGTAAATCGTATTCTGTGGAAGTCCCTCATCGGTTTGCCACGTATTGTGGCTGTATTGTGCAATAGATTTCGAAGGATCAAGTGCAAAAACTGATGAAAGCGCGGCCATCCAAAAAACTAAAATCATTAAAAGCCACGGGCGCAAAATTTTGGAGAACATCGGGAAACCTCATATGGTAAGAGCAAGGGATTCGATTGGGTCGTTGAAAATGTATGAAACAAATTCCGCAGTTGCAATTTTTTTAACCCTAATAAGGGATGCCGTATCGGAAAAAACTTAGTATATTGTAAAAAGTTTGAAAACGTTATCGCGCTAAACATTATCCGGAGTATGCGTTGAAAGTAGCAGGTTCAGGACATTATTGTTATATAAAATTTTTATTTTGGCTAAACGCTTTCGTGTGTGTTATGACCATGAATCTGGCGGCACAGAAAAGTCCGATTATTATCGGTGAACGTACGGCCATTTTCTCAAAAATTTTAAATGAAGAACGGCCGCTGTTGATTTATTTGCCGCCTCAATATTTTACGACGCAAGCGTCGTTTCCGGTTATGTATCTGCTGGATGGTGAGGAGCATTTTCACCATGCAACCGGTGTCGTTGAATTTTTAGTTCGCCAAAATAAAATTCCGCCAATGATTGTGGTTGCAATACCGAATACGCAACGTACGCGCGATCTGACTCCCAAAATCGGAAATGACGACGAGCTGACCGGGGCAGGTGGAGCCGATCGTTTCGCCGAATTTATTTCCAATGAACTTATTCCATCCGTGGACAGCACCTATCGCACACAACCGTTCAGGCTTTTGGTCGGACACTCGTTCGGAGGGCTTTTTGCATTTCATACAATGCTGCATAAACCTGAATTATTCGATGCATTTATTTCCATCAGTGCGTCATTGTGGTGGGACAATCGCGGAGAAATTCGTACCGCAGAAAGTTTTTTTAAAAACCAAAAAAATTTCCCGAAGATCCTTTATTTTACGATCGGCAATGAAGGCAACGACATGGTTAAATCGAATGAAGCTATGAGTAAAATTCTGAAAAATGCTCCGAAAGACTTTCATTGGAAGTTTGCGTTTATGGAAAAAGAAAACCATGGCTCAATTGTTCATCGTTCATTGTACGACGGACTTGAATGGATGTACCTGAATTGGCAAATACCTGAAAATTATGAATCACTTGCTGTGGCAGGAATTGAGGAATATTACGAAAAAATGAAAATCAAATTCGGATATGAATATACGACTTTGGAGGCAATGATCAATTCGGTCGGTTATGCTTTGATGGGAAAAGGAAAAACCGCACAGGCAATCGAGGTATTAAAATATAACATAACCCGATTTCCGGATTCGCCTAATGTGTATGACAGTCTCGGCGAAGCATTGGAAGCGGCTGGACAATTGGATCAAGCGGCGATCAATTACCTGATTGCCGTAGAGCGCGGTTCGGCAGCCAACGATCCCAACACTACAATTTTCAGACTTCATTATAATAATGTGATGAAAAAACTCGGGCAATAATGTTAATGAACCGTGCAATTATATTTTTGATAATATTCATTGTTTTCAACTTGTCCGCGCAAGACAGTTCTGTCGTCGTAGGAATTCGTACACATATTCAGTCGAAAATTTTAAATGAAGAACGTGAAATCCTGATTTCTGTCCCCGATAGTTATACGAAAGGCGAGATGACCTATCCTGTGATGTATTTGCTTGATGCTGAAGAGCACTTCCGTCATGTGGCGGGTATCGTTGAATTTCTTTCCCAACAGAAACGTATTCCATCAATGATCCTTGTCGGTATCACTAATACCAAACGGATGCGCGATCTGACTCCAAAAACTGAAACCGATTCATTGAACAAATTTTCAGGCTCCGGCGGTTCAGACCGGTTTACTGATTTTTTGGAGAGTGAATTATTTTCATTTATTGAAAAGAACTATCGAGTCTGCTCTTATCGTATTCTTGTCGGGCATTCATTGGGCGGTTTATTTGCCGTTCACACGTGGTCTTCGCGCGCAAAACTTTTTAATGCTTATATTGCGATCAGTCCGTCGCTATGGTGGAACGGTATGCGTGTGATCCGGGAATCGGAAGTGTTTTTGAATAACGGACAAACTATTCCGTCGCTCTATGTTACGATTGGCGATGAAAGAGAAGACATGGTCCGCTCCAATGAATCATTGCATAAGGCATTGCAAAACCATAGAAGCCATTTTCAGTGGAAATATACGGTCATGGCCAACGAAGATCACGGATCGATCGCACATCGTTCTGTCTATGACGGATTGGAATGGCTGTATCAAGGCTGGCTTCTGCCGGCGAATTACGAAACCATGAACCTTGCTGAACTACAAAAGCATGCACAAGAAATGGCAAAAAAATTCGGATATGCCATCGTCACTGAACGCGAAGTTCTCAGCGCAACAGGCAATCGTCTTCGCGTCAAGGGTCAATTCGAAAAAGCCATTGCCGTATTACAATTCAATTCCACTCAAAACCCTGAATGGCCAACCGGATATGATGAGCTCGGTTTGGCGTTGGAAGTTGCCGGAAAATTAGATGAAGCAGCCATTCAATATCAATATGCAGTTGATAAAAGCCAGGTTATCGGCGATTCCAATACGGATTTATTCCGGCAACATTGGATGGCCATTCAAAAAAGATTAAAAAAGTAGCCCACCATTCATAAAGAAAATCTTTCATTTGAGAGATTTTTTTCATACACTCCCCCAGCTGAAAAATTATTAATTTTAACAAAAATTCCGGAACATTATGGGACGTATATTTGAGAAACGAAAATACAAAATGTTTGCGCGGTTCGACCGCATGGCCAAACAGTTTACAAAGTTCGGAAAAGAAATTGCTATTTCCGTTAAACTCGGCGGCGCCGATCCGAATCTGAATCCGCGTTTGCGTACGGCGATCCAAAACGCCAAAGCCGTTAACATGCCGAAAGACCGAATTGAAGCGGCGATCAAACGCGCATCGTCGAAGGATGAAAAAGAACTGCAGGAAGTTGTGTACGAAGGCTATGCACCGCACGGCATCGGCATGATTGTCGAATGCGCTACGGACAATCCGACACGTACCGTCGCCAATATCCGGATGCACTTTACAAAATACAACGGTTCATTGGGCGCGAGCGGCTCCGTGCAGTTTTTATTTGAACGTAAAGGCGTTTTTAAATTATCGGCCGAAGGCGTCAATCAGGATGAACTTGAACTCGAGTTGATCGATTACGGCGCTGAAGATTTTGCCGTGGATGAAAATGAAATTTATGTATACACCTCCTTTACCGATTTTGCGAAAATGCAAAAAACGCTTGAGGAAAAGAAGCTGAACGTCATCACGGCGGAATTACAATATGTGCCGAATTCGACCAATGAATTGAATGAAAAGCAGGAAGAAGACGTTTTGAAACTCGTTGCGGCGGTAGAAGAAGACGAAGATGTACAAAACGTATACCATAACATGAAGTAAATCTATGAAACACTTTTTTTGGTTACTGATTATTCCAACTTTTTTATGGGCACAAGACGTTCCATCGGATACGGTTACGACGGCCAGCGGTCTCCGGTATCTCATTTATAAAAAAGGCGATGGCGTTGCTGCAGCCAAAGGCCAATTCGTGGAAGTACATTATACCGGATTCCTGATGGACGGTAAAGTGTTTGATTCGTCTCGTGACCGCGGCGAGACATTTGATTTTACGCTCGGTAGTGGGCAAGTCATTAAAGGATGGGATGAAGGCGTAGCGTTGATGCATGCGGGCGATCAATTTCGTTTTATCATACCGGCGAAATTGGCGTACGGTGAACGCGGCGTGCCCAATGTCATTCCTCCGAATGCAACGTTGCTTTTTGATGTCGAATTATTGTCCGTCAGCGCTCCCAAAGTTTCCATCGCCCAAATGCTTGCACCGCTCATTGTTCAAAAAGGTGTCTTTGAGGCGATTAAGGTGTACCGTGAATTAAAACAAGCCAAGCCGAACGATTATAATTTCAAAGAGTCCCAGTTGAATACATTGGGCTATCAGTTGCTTCAATCCGGTCGTGTATTTGACGCTATTGAAATACTCAAACTCAATGCCGAAGTTTTTCCGTCTTCGTCCAATGTGTACGACAGTTTAGCTGAAGCGTGTGTGGCCATGGGCGACAAAACGAATGCCATCAAGCATTACAAAAAGTCCGTTGAATTGAATCCCAATAACACGAATGCTATTGAAATGCTGAAGATCCTTCAGCCGTCGAAATAGATTTTTAAACCTGCCGATACAATAAATTTCGTTCATTAAATCCTGAGGAAATCCGTTTATGAAGCGACTTCTATCCACGCTTCTTCTTGCCATGTTAGTAACCGGCACAGCCTGGAGCGGCGAACCTAAAGACTTCTCCACCGTCATCAAAGAAATTGTCGATCTCATGCAGGAGACGAACAAAACCGGCAAACCGCAGCGTCTGGCCGTTGTGACGTTTATTCCCACGAAAGCCGCCGATATTGACAAGAAAAACGAATTCGGTGAGTATATTACCGAATCGTTGATTTCCGCCGTGGGGGCCAAGAAAAATTTATTCAAACTTTTCGAACGCAAACGCCTCGACGCCGTACTGAAGGAAAACGATTTTATGCTCAGCGATCTTGTCGATCAAAATCAGGCGCAGAAAGTAGGCGAGTTGCTGCCGATCGATATTTTGTTTTCCGGAACGTATACGCGTCTGAAAAATTATATCGACGTCAATAGCCGATTGATTGATGTTGTGACAGGCGAGATTTTAATGAGTTTTTCAGGACGGGTTAAAATGACTGACGATCTGGCCAGTTTATTTCCGGAGGAGAATCAAACAACCGTTACGGCAAATGCCAATAAAGAAAGCGAACTCGATCGTTGTAAGCAACAGGCCAAAGAATTGAAAACCAAACTTAATGATCTTTCGTCCGACGATAAAGTTCAAAACCTCGTGAAAGATGCGATCAAGATTCCGTTTGACGTGCAATGTGGAGCCGTTCACTTCGACGTCTTGTATAGTTTTAAACGCTATAAGATTGAAAATGCTTCTTACGAACAATTTTTGAACAAGACTCTCGATACGATTGCATATCCGTCTAATGACGATCGGGCTTATGAAATTTTTCGCTTTTTCGGGCGAGACAGCCTCATTGACAATTCGGAGTGGAAATTAGGATTAAAAACGCTGAAAAAAGTTGGCAATTACCGTCTTGCCTCTCATATCAAGTATTTGCTGCAAGCGGAACCGATCGGGCCCAATCTCGATAAAATTTGCGGACGGATGGACGAGTTTTTTGAGCTCGTACGCGCCAATCAAGTCGGATTGCCCACTCCGATCGATATGACCGCGGCTTTTTTTCAAATGGCGGAAGGCGTGAAGAGTGATAAAGATCAGCGATTGAGAATTTATTTGTACGAAAATTACAGCCGGTATGTTACGCTCGATAAAGAAACATCGAAAAAAATATACAGCATATTGGTATCGATGTATAAAAACGAGACCGACGGTTCAAGAAAAACAAAAATTCTTGATTGGATCGCCGAATGGATCAATCAAAACGAATCCAATGAAAAGAATGCCGATCAGGCGTATGATTTTGTTCGCTCGTTTCTTCCGACGACCAATAAAGAAACTAACAAACGCATTGCGACCGAATATCCGCAGAGCGACTTGGAACGGTTGGTTGGTTTGTGTAAAGATAAATTGTCGGAGTACGCTTTAATGACGCCGTACAACAGCCAAAAAGAAGATCGGATTAATTTCTGCGTCGATTATGACGTACCGGTTGCCGGCGCCATTCCCACGATGCCGGAAGCACAAACAATTCTGGACGGCGAAGATTGGGAAGAGCAACAACGAATCCTGAAACTGCTTGTGCGCATGAAAGACAGGCCGAAACCGTTAGAAAGTTCATTAATCAAGATCATGGACAAAAAAAGTCTCGATCATAAAGACGATCTGAAAAAAATGCAGCCGATAGCGCTCGCGGTGCTTGGCAATATTCGTTCATCCAATCCTAAAGCGATCGATCACATGATTGCGTCCTTGATGAGCTTCGATTATTATTATTCCGATAATGCCAAAAACGCGTTGGTGCAAATCGGCAAACCGGCCGTGAAACCACTGATCGCAAAACTACAAGCCACAACCATTCACGACGGCGGTTTGCAATATATCATTATTGAAATTCTCGGGCGCATTGGCAAGGACGCCAAAGAAGCCGTTCCCGTACTGCAAGCGATGCTGCAAAAAACGATCAATAAAGATGTGAAATATGCCCTGGAAGCAGCATTGCAATCGATGCAATAAGTATAACAGGCCATCTAATTCTATCATGAAAGCTTATGTTGATGACATTGCTTTAAATTCAAAACGAACATGATTCATCCTTACCTTCTCCATCCCCGTAGTATTGCCGTTATCGGCGGCTCCAACGATATCCATAAACCCGGCGGTAAAGTTTTAAAAAACCTGATTGACGGAAAGTACCGTGGGTCTCTCTACATAGTCAATCCGAAAGAAGCTTCCGTTCAAGGGCAGCAATGTTATAACGATGTTGCAGCATTACCGGAAACGGATTTAGCTGTTATCGCTATAGCGGCTAAATATGTGCCGGAAACAATGCGTATATTGGTCAGAGAAAAAAACACGCGTGCATTCATTGTACTATCCGCAGGATTCAGCGAATCCGGTCATGCCGGAAAGAAATTGGAAGAACAATTGGTTTCCATTGCCAATGAATACGGTGCTTCATTGATCGGACCTAATGCGATCGGTGTATTAACGCCCGCCTATCACGGTGTCTTTACGGAACCGGTTCCGCCGCTTGACCCGAAAGGATGCGATTTGATTTCAGGTTCCGGTGCGACGGCGGTGTTTATTCTGGAAGCGGGCATTCCGAAAGGCTTACGTTTTGCAAATATTTTTTCTGTTGGCAATAGCGCTCAGTTAGGTGTGGAAGAAATTTTAGAACATCTCGATAATACATTCGATCCTGCGTCCAGCGCTCCGGTAAAACTGCTTTACATTGAAAAAATTGACAAACCTCAAAAATTGCTCAGGCATGCGTCGTCATTGATTCGCAAAGGATGCCGGATCGCGGCCGTCAAAGCCGGCGCTTCTGAGGCTGGAAGCCGTGCGGCTTCATCGCACACCGGCGCTCTGGCGAGTTCCGACACGGCCGTTGATGCCTTATTCAAAAAAGCCGGTATCGTGCGATGCGATGGCCGTGAAGATTTGATCGCCGTAGCGTGTGCGTTCAATAATAATCAACTTCGCGGTAATCGGTTTGCCGTGATTACGCACGCGGGTGGCCCGGCCGTGATGCTGACTGATGCTCTATCGAAAGGCGGATTTTCTGTTCCAAAAATTGATCATCCGAAAGCGGAGGAATTGCTAAACAAACTCTTTCCCGGATCCTCAGTAGCGAATCCGATTGATTTTCTCGCGACCGGTACGGCGGAACAGTTGAGTATCATTATCGATTATGTCGAAAAATATTTTACCGATATTGACGCTATGGCGGTGATTTTCGGAACGCCGGGGTTGGTGGAAGTTTTTGATGCCTACGCGGTCTTGCATGAAAAAATGCAAACATGTTCCAAACCGATTTATCCGGTATTACCGTCGGTCATCACCGCTCACCGGGAAGTTGAGGAATTTGTAAAACGTGGTCATACATTTTTTCCCGATGAGGTTTTGATGGCCAAAGCGCTGACAAAAATATATCAAACGCCGCAACCGGTTTCTGATGGCCAATTTTCAAAAATAAGTTTCGATAATATTCCGAATATCAATTCTATCCCTGAAGGATATCTCAGCCCGATTTTAGTTGCAGCTTTATTGGATAGCGCGAACATCCCACGGGTTAAAGAGCGCGAAACTGCCGATCGTGTTTCACTCTTGTCTGCAGCAAAAGAATTACGATATCCGTTGGTTTTAAAAATTGTCGGTCCGGTGCACAAGTCGGAAGTCGGCGGCGTTGCACTCAATATTACCTCAGAAGAAAAATTGTTATCCGAATTTGATCGTTTAATGTCTATTCCCGGTGCGCGCGGTGTATTGGTTCAGCCGATGATATCGGGGATTGAACTTTTTGCAGGCGTAAAATATGAAGAAGGCTTCGGACATATTATTGTGTGCGGTGCGGGTGGAATTTATGTGGAAGTCCTGAAAGACATCACTTACGGACTTGCGCCATTGTCTTCGGAAGAAGCCGTGCGGATGATCCGTTCTTTAAAAATTTATCCGATTCTCAAAGGAGCGCGCGGGCAACAACCTGTCGACGAAAATCTACTGGCTGATATTCTTGTGCGATTATCGGCGTTAGTAACGGCTGCGCCTTGGATTGTCGAAATGGATATTAATCCGCTTCTCGCGGCGCCTGAACGGATAGTTGCAGTGGATGCACGTGTGAAAAAGCATTAAATTTGAAATTGGAGTTACAGTGTTCATCGGGCATTTCGGCGTCGCGCTTGCCGCTAAAAAAATTCATCCCAAAACGTCGCTCGGAACGCTGTTCATTGGAGCGCAATTCATCGATCTTTTGTGGCCGTTGTTGTTGCTAACCGGTGTTGAACACGTGCGCATTGATCCGGGCAACACTGTTGTCACGCCGCTGGATTTTTACGATTATCCGGTCAGTCACAGTTTATTGATGACCATCGTATGGGGAATTCTTTTTAGCGGAATTTTTTATTTGAAATTTAAAGATGTCAAACAATTTTTAGTAATTGCCGGCTGTGTGACGAGCCACTGGTTTCTCGACTGGATTACCCATCGACCGGATTTACTTTTAGTGCCGAACGGCGCAAATTATTATGGCCTTGGTTTGTGGAATTCTTTGGTAGGAACCATGGTTGTGGAATTCGGAATTTTTGCGTTGGGTTTATGGTTATATCTCAAAACTACGAGCGCATCGAATCGTATCGGTCAATGGGCGTTGTGGAGTCTGATCGTTTTTTTAATTGCAGTATGGCTCGGTAATTTTTTCGGTTCGCCACCGCCCGATTCAAAAGCCATTGCCGTTGTTGGCAATGCAACATGGCTTTTAGTTTTGTGGGGTTATTGGTCCGATCGGAATAGAAATGTTCTTGCCGGCTCTTAAAAAAGAAAAGGAAGCTTTATGTTTACTCTCGAGAAAATCGAAACCGCGTCAAAAGCTGAATTATATGCCGCTTTAGAAAAACAGGTGCACCATCTTCTCGAAGGCGAAACCGATTTGATCGCGAATGCCGCTAATTTTTCTTCATTGCTATTTTATGCTTTGCCGGATTTAAATTGGGTTGGGTTTTATTTTTATCG
>JAIBAF010000042.1 GCA_019695335.1 bacterium | reverse complement strand
GCGGATGGAACGGAAGAAGGTAATGATAGAATCCGGTGTAATTACTGCCACACGCTTTTCAAAATCGTTCCCGAAACGCCGGCCAATCCGAAAGTGATTATTGCGAAAGGCGCCAATGTTGTTTTCGGAAAAAATTCGAACGTGACCATCAAAGGCGGCGTGAAAATCGAAGAAGGCGCGAACGTGCAATTTCTCGGTAAATTAGAAATTATTGAAATAGGCGATAAAGCATTGATCGAACAAATTAAAAACAGGGCAAAATAAGGAGCAATTATGGGCTTAATGGATGGAATCAAAAAACAACTGCGGTCCGTTATCGAGTGGTCGAATCCCGATCCGAATGTTCTGTTTTTCAAGTGGAGCGAAAACGGCGATGAAATTAAAAACGCGTCGAAGCTTATCGTCAGTCCCGGCGTCGGCTGCATTTTTGTATACGAAGGCAAAGTCGAAGCGGAATTGAAAGATGAAGGGTTGTTCAGTTTAGAAACGGACAATATTCCTTTTTGGACGACGACGATTAAATTGATGCAGGCGTTCGAGAGCGAGCATAAAGTCGGAATCTATTTTTTCCGGAAGGCGAATATTCTCAACGTGCGCTGGGGCACGACGTCGGTGGTTAAATATGAGGATCCGAAATATAAGTTTCCCGTCGGGCTTGGCGCGTACGGTAATTACTCGATCCGTATTCTTGAGCCGAAAGAATTTTTCCGAAAAGTAGTGGCCGGGGCCGAACTGTATAAAGTGGAAGATCTGCAGAAAATCATTTCCTCCCGCATTACGCAGCCTTTGACCGACATTCTGGCCACCTCGCGATATGCCTACACGGAAGTGGATGCCAATCGTGAAGAAATTGCCGCCGCGTTGGAAGTAAAATTAAAAACGATTTGCGCCGATCTTGGATTTGAAATGCTGGACGTGCGGATCGAAGGAACGAGTTTTGACGAAGCGACGGAGGCGCGCATCAACAAAATTGCCGATATGACGGCGGAAGCGCAGGCCCTGAATGCGCTGGGCATCAATTACGCGCAGAAGCAGCAATTAGAAGCGCTGAACAACGCGGCGAAAAATGAAGGCGGTATTGCCGGACTCGGTGCGAGCCTGACGGCAGGACTCGGCCTCGGACAGGCGATGGGCAACGCTATGAATACGATGAATACCCAACAGAAATCGGAAGACGATCCGATGCAGAAACTCGAAAAACTCAAAAAGATGTTCGACAATCAATTGATTTCCGAAGATGAATACAAAGCCAAAAAAGCAGAAATTCTTTCAAAAATGTAGCTGATAAGACGGAGGAACATGAAATTATTTTTGTTTGTGGCATTTATCAGCTTGTGTCTTTTGAGTTGCTCGAAAAAGCAGGAAGAATTGTTTACCGTTCGAATCGCGATCGGAGATTCGGCCATGACGTGGTCCGACGGCAAGATGATTATGAATTTGGATTCGCTGCCAGGCTCATGGGAGATTCCGGCTTTGTCAGACTCACTAGGATACGTGCAGGCTGCAAGAAATGATTCGGAATATTATTCAGGCCGAACCTATTCTTCGCGTTTAATAGTTGATGTGCGAAAGAATGTTGCATCACAGTTACTGGTAATGATGGTCTACAACACGCTTCGAAATCAATTTAATGAAACGCGGTTGCTGTGGACACTTCCGGATCACCGCGTATTAGAAATACCTGTTTTGGCTATGCAAGGGTACGGGCTCAATCACCAAGTCAATATTACACCAACGGACATCTGGATGGCAACGTATCTGCATCCTGTTTATGAAGCTCCGCCCGACCTTCCGCCGGACGATCCGATTCCTTACTCGCTTGAAAAGCCATTGGAAGAACAAAAAGAAAAAACGATTGATCAGAAACAAGCGAAACAGTTGACGGCCAAACGCGCTCATAGAGCCAGGGCTCAGGCAGTAGCGGCTACTCGCCCTTCATCGTTCGGTCGAGTTTCGCATCCTATTAAAATTGCACGTGTGGACGGCCAATTGAACATCGCCGAATTTAGAACCAAATTGGCGTGGCTTACGGCGGAGCTTGGTAAAATCGGTTATGTTAAAGGCCGTCATTTTAATATATCAGTGAACGATCAGGTCCCGGCTTCTGAATTTTTTGAAGTAGCGGAGGCTATTATCGGATCCATTCCGAATGAAACTCCTTTGCAAAAAGCGGCCATTTGGGACATGGCGCCTCCGCCTCCCCCGCAAGCGCCCGGCGGAGCATTTCGATATCTCAACGGGTTGACCGCATCGTTTAGAGATTTTTCCATTTCTATCGGACGCAATATTATTTCTGAAGTTCGTGAAGATTCGTCAGGCGCTGACGGATCGCCCAATCACGATTTGCTTTGTATCGGAGGTTTGTTGTACACCGCGATCGAAGACAGCAATATGTCTCGCACCCAGCTTATACTGGATTATGGGATGGATGTTAACAGCTATGCATTTGACGGACTTGAAGTCCAGCGAGGCCAATACGACGATGAAGAGGTCAAAGGTCAGGAACGGCGGCAAGATTGGCACGGGTATACGCCATTACTGCTCGCGGTATCGAAAAATCAGGCCGACGTCGTACGATTTCTGATCCGGCACAATGCCGATGTCAATCGACCCAGCAAGACGTATACGTATAAATGGGGAGGAATAGTGGTCGCCAATGATAACTTCACTTGGAAAACGAATACGTCGACAGAGGGGCGGATCATTTCTCCGCTTAAACTTGCGCTTGAAAAGAAAAACGAAGAGATTGTCAAAATTTTACAGGAAGCAGGCGCAAAGTAAGGTTTAGTATTTCATGATCCATATTCTTGCTATTTCCGGCAGTTTAAGCCGTTTCTCTAAAAATACTATTCTACTCCACGCCGCGTCGAAGTTGGCGCCGCAAGGAACTCGCATCGATGTCTTCGACGGTCTGGGTGAATTGCCGCCATTTAATCCCGACATTGAAAGTTCACCGCCGCAATCGATCATCGACTGGCGCGAATTGGTAAAAAAATCCGATGGTTTAATAATCGCGTGTCCGGAATATGCACACGGCGTTCCGGGCGTTTTGAAAAATGCATTCGATTGGGTCGTCGGCAGCGGCGAGATCATGCACAAACCGATTGCGCTGATCAATACGACGCCGAGTTCAAAATTTGCGGTGCCGTCGTTGAATGAAACGCTGACAGTCATGATGGGATTAGTCGTTCCCGAAGCGTCATTGGTTATTCCTATACCCGGAAATAAATTCGATGAAGCGGGAATGATAGCTGATCAGGAGATTGCGGGAAAGATTATTAAATCGGTAGAGGCATTGACAGCAGCGATTTCGAAAAAAATTCAAGTTGATCCCAACTAAAAACCCCTCACGCATTGCATCGGAGGGGTTATTCAGTTTTCAGTCAATCGATTTACTTAAATATCTCGCCAAAAAAAGCCTTCATTTCATTCCACGAAGCTGTATCGGCCGCGGCATTGTAGCCGAGCGGGAGATTAAATTTTTTGCCCATGACATCGGAGCCGGGATTCGTGAAAGAATGGATCGCGCCTTCGTAAGATTTGACGGCATAGTTGACGCCGGCGTCATCCATTTCTTTTTTGAAACCGTCCACTTGTTCTTTCGGGATAAACGGATCGGCTGCGCCTGTGCAGACGAGGACACGTGATTTGACTTCGCCTTTTTTTGCCGGTGTTTCGGTATTAAGACCGCCGTGGAAGCTGACGACGCCTTTCAGGTCGACGCCCTGACGCGCCATATTTAGAACGGTCGATCCGCCGAAACAATAACCGATCGCAGCAATTTTATCCGGATCGCAATTCGGATTGGCTTTCAGAATTTCCATCGCCTTCATAAAACGATCTTTGGCGCCGGGTCCGCGTTTCATGACTTCACCGGCAAATTTTCCCGCATCGTCCGGATGGTCGGCTGTTTTACCATCGCCGTACATGTCGACGGCCAACGCAACATATCCCATTTCAGCCAACATTTTTGCACGTTTGCGGGCATAGTCATTGTGTCCCCACCACTCGTGTACAACCAGTACCCCGGGGCGTTTGCCTTTTTGGTCTCCATCATAAACCAGAAATCCCTTCATATTGACACTGTCGGCGGAATAGGTAACTTCTTCGCTGACCAATTTTTCTTTCATGGGTGTATCGGCTTTTTTGGCACAGGCTGCCAAAAAAACGAACATAAAAACAGTTAATGCACGTACTGTCATGGCTCATTCTCCTTGAATTAATTTAGGGCTTTGAAATTAAGAGAATGTAAAGTTCTGAAATTAAGATACAAGAAAAAATGCGCCGTTTTTTAATTAACTCTTTTGAATGAATCTTCCGTATCGTCAAACCATAATACTGTCATCGCGTCGATTTTTTTGGCGTCCGTCGGAAAATAAATCCTGTAATCCTTCCTGCCTTCAGCTGAAAACACGCCTTTCCCCATATACGTTAATTTTCTTTTCAGGCTGCCGTTGTCGAAATACAACTGTTTGTTTTCCTGAATAATTTTCCGGTTGCCATCATACTCTCCAACGATTAATCGGCGATAATCTTCGCCGGCCATTTCCTGATCGAGGTACGATTCATATTCAAACTTCAGCCATTGCCCCGCATTTTTCAGTTTTTTGTTTTTGGCAGTTTCGCTAAGTATCCGGCAGACTTCCGACATGGCTTTATTAAAATTAAACGATGCATTGGAAGACGATACGGCAATGTCCGGCGTAATACCTACGCCATCGAAATTCGCGCCTGATTTGGCCGTTTTGCTTACCGCCGTCGTGATAAACATGTATAACACGTCGTTGATAACAAATAGTTCTCCCGGATTGCCCAATCCTTTGGTTTGCCCGCCAACAAGGGCGGCTCTTTTGTATTCTTTGAGGCACGCGGCCAAACCCTCAGCCGCCGAAGCCGTATTGCCGCTAACAAGAATGAACAATGGCACGTCAGTGAGTTTTTTGATTGTGGCATCCTTTACGGTGTACGATTCTTTCATTTCGTTATTTTTTCTGAAACGCAGTTCACTAATCTTAGTCGATTCCGGTAGAAAATAGCTGAGAATAAAATCCATGGTTTCCGATGGCCCTCCGCCGCAATCCGACAAGTCCAGCACAATGGCCGACGCATTGGAAATGAAATTCATCGCACCGGTCAATGTTTCTTTGCAATATTTTAATTCAACAAAATTGTCCAGCTTGAAATAGCCGATGTTGCCATGCAAAATTTCGACTTTTCTCATTCTGAAGTTTTCACCTTTCAATAATTCAATGAACCCTTCATCCGGAACTTCTTTTTCTCCGGCAGCCTCCTTTCTTAACTGGCGAACGATCTTAGGGCTAAAATTAATCTGAAGGTGTTTGTCTTTAGAGAGGTTGATCAGATCACGGTTTAATTGATCGCCGAAAGAATCCAGAGTTTCAAAAGCGTCGTATTGATTGGTCTCCAATTTCCTGGTCAATTCTGCCGCCATCGCATCGGCTTTTTCGATGAAAACGTAATTTTCTTTTAATAATGATGCGACTTTGACAACAATTTCTTTTTTTTGAGCGGGCTTGAGCTTGGAATCAAGGTTCTGGCCGCTGCATTGGTTGAAATTATTTACAAAAAATAATACAAATAGAACGGCGAAAGTTTTCATAAATCAATCTCCTTTGATTCTTATTAAGGTAATATCAGCGGCGCCTCTAATGCTAAAACGGATCAGCCATGCGCTTGGTTAACACGCCGGTTTTTTTGATTGGCAAAATTGTATTTTCTTTCCTACTTTTGCGCCGCTATTTCACTGTCATCAACCCAATCAGGACCCGGATTTCTTCATGGCCAACGAATCCTATTTACCCTCGCCTTCAGAGAAAAAAGAATATGTCAAATCCATGTTCGATCGCGTGGCCTCGCGGTATGATTTTCTCAATCATTTGCTCAGTTTAGGTATCGATATTTACTGGCGGCGGCAAGCGCTGAAACTGATCAATTTCCAGATGAATCCGCGATTGCTCGACCTGGCGACGGGAACGGGAGACGTGGCGGTTGCAGCGGTGAAAAATGGCGCCCGTAAAGTCGTCGGTGTTGATTTATCGCATGGCATGTTGATCTACGGCCGGGAAAAAATCCGTAAGAAAGATTTGCACCGTCAGATTTTTATGGTATGCGGTGAAGCGGAAAAATTACCGCTTCCGGACGAAAGCGTCGACGCCGCTACAATCGCTTTCGGTATCCGCAACGTCGAAGACATTCCGAAATCGTTGAGTGAAATGGCGCGCGTATTAACCGGATCGGGCATCGTCGTCATCCTGGAATTTTCCATGCCGCGATTGCCGGTGTTTAAGCAACTTTACCGGTTATATTTTGAAAAAATTCTTCCGGCGGTCGGTTCGATATTTTCCAGCGATAAAAATGCGTATCATTATTTGCCGAATTCCGTTATGAAATTTCCTGAGCGCGAAGCCTTCAAACAACTTTTGGAAAATGCAGGTTTTGCGAACGTTCGATATTTCGATATGACAATGGGCATTGTGACGGTGTACTGCGGAATTAAATTATAGGTGTTCGATGGATCGCAGGCATTTCGCCAAAAAACTTTTCGGGGGATTGGCCAGTATGGTTTCAGGCCCTCTGACAGACATGGAACGTTATAACGATTCGCGTCTTGCGATACAGTTCATTCGTCACGCGACTTTGATTCTTGAAATAGCCGATCAAAAAATTCTTATCGATCCGATGTTGAGTCCTAAAGAAACGATGGATCCTGTGGCGAACGCAGTAAATAATTTTCGCATTCCCATGGTTGATTTGCCGATAGACGAGGCAACATTGTCGCAATGGTTAAACAGTCTCACGGCTATTGTCGTTACCCATACGCATCGTGATCATTGGGACGCAAAAGCTATTCAGATATTACCAAAAAACTTGCCGCTCTTTTGCCAACCTTCGGATGAATCCGTTATAAAAAATCAGGGCTTTACGGACGTCCGCGTTATTCAAGGATATGTCGATTGGAAAGGAATTACGATTACGCGAACCGGCGGACAACACGGTACGGGTGAAATTGGCCGTAAAATGGGAACCGTTTCGGGATTCATTTTTCAAACTGATCAGGCTCCGGCGTTATACGTTGCAGGCGATACAATATGGTGTAATGAAGTTGCCGATGCATTACGTCGTTTTTTACCTAAACATGTTATCGTCAATGCCGGCGCGGCACAATTTTTAACCGGCGGACCGATCACGATGGATACTAATGATATTGCACAAGTATGCAAGGCCATGCCGGAAGCTGAAATTATTGCCGTTCATATGGATACGGTAAATCATTGTTTACTGAAGCGAACGGACCTCAAAACTTTTGCCGAAAAAGAGAAATTAAATATTCGAATTCCCTTGGATGGCCAGAAAATAGAGTTGTAATTTTTTCTTAATAGAATTAAAAACTATTTATTATATTGCTACCAATATCGGCTTTACTTTGAAACAAACAGGTTTTTATGTCGCTGATCACAAAAAACGTCCACGACTTCTTGAATGAGCTTGCTTCGTCGTCACCGGCTCCGGGCGGCGGCAGCGTTTCGGCGTTAGCCGGAGCTTTGGGAACGGCCTTGGTGTCGATGGTGAGCCAATTGACCATCGGAAAGAAAAAATACGTCGCGGTTGAAAATGAAATGAAAGAAATACTGCAGGCAAGTGAAAAATTACGCGCCGAAGCGACAACCTTGATCGATCGTGACACCGAAGCGTTCAACGTTGTCATGAATGCGTTTAAATTACCTCAGGCCAACGACGCCGAAAAACAACAGCGATCCGAGGCCATTGAAGCGGCGACGAAGCAGGCCACGCTGGTTCCACTTGATCTGATGAAACTGTGCGCGCAAGCGATCCGTCTTTCCAAACACGTTGCAGAAAAAGGGAATACGAATGCGCTCAGCGATGCCGGAGTCTCCATGCTGATGATTCAGGCAGGATGCCGCGGCGCTTATTACAATGTCAAAATCAATTTATCCGGGATCAAGGACGCCAATTTTGTAAATGAAGTCGGTGCATCGGCTTCCGCAATTTTATCCGAAGTCGATCAAACTGCGCAAACTATACAACAACGCGTCGAAACATCGTTTGCATAATATGCCTGTTCAGTTTGACATCACGCTGACATTGATTGTTGCCTGCGGGCTGATTTTATTTACCTATTTTTTATACATTGGCCGCCATCAGAAGAAAAAAATTGCAAAGCGGCGCGAACGTCTGAAAAATAATTGGAAAGACCGGCTAGAATAATTATGAGCGAACCCAAAGACGACAAAGATTTTGAAAAACAATCGCTGATCAAAGGCGAAGTGCAGGACGAAGTCGACCGTAAATTGTTCGAACTTTCTGCGCTTTTTGAGATCAGCCAGTTGTTGAATTCCTCTCTTAATCTGACTTCCATTGCCGATAATATTTTATTGTCGCCAATGGGAAGAATGATGATCAATAAAGGCGTTTTCCTGATGCATCGCGGCGATCATCATTTTGAAGTCTATACGCTCAAAGGCCTGTCACGCGAACTGATCGGCAAAAAACTGCACATGCCCGATTTGCCGCAGAAGCCGTTTTTAATGGATGAAATTAAAAACAACGGTTTCCAATGGTTATCCTTTTTCGAACAATTCGATATCAAATTATTTTTGCCGATCGTTCTTCGCAACGACACGCTTGGATTGGTGGCGTATGGAAAAAAGTTAATCGGCAAAGGTTATATCGAAAGTGAAATTGAATTTTTGTCATCGATGGCCAATATCGCCGCCACCAGCATCCACAACGGCGTTGTGTTCGAAGAACTGAAGAGCGTCAATGTCAAACTGGATAAAAAAATTCAGGAACTCAATACGCTCTTTGATATCGGGAAAGAACTCAATGCGGTTCTGGATTCAAAGCAAATTGTAAAACTGCTCGGTTATGGTTTGATGGGCGAAATGATGTTGAATAAATTTGCCGTTTATTTGCGCCGTAATGATTCGGTAGAATTGGTTGAAAAACGCGGATTCGCGAAAATCGAAATGGATGTTCAGCATTTGAATGCGATGTTCGACGTCGGAGCCGCGTATGCTATTGAAGAGGCGGAAGAAAGCGATCTCAATTCCGCCCTGGCACGTAACGATGTTGTGTCGGTCGTTCCGATGCGCTCGCAGGATAAAACCAAAGGAATTTTGCTGCTCGGTAATAAGATTTCGTCCAAATCATTTTCAAAAGATGAACTGAATTTTTTGTACACGTTGTGTAACCAGGCGATGATTTCGCTGGAAAATGCGTGGCTTTTTGAAGATTCGCTCGAACGCAAACGCCTCGAAGAGGAATTGGCGCTCGCCCGTAAAATTCAGATTGGACTTCTTCCGAAACAATTTCCGGAATGGAAAAATTGTGAAGCGTTCGGCGTCAATATTTCATCAAAGCAGGTCGGAGGCGACTACTTCGACGTCGTTAAAATCGACGACAAAAATTATATTATTGCGATCGCCGATGTTTCAGGCAAAGGCGTGCCGGCGTCGCTGCTGATGAGTAACGTACAAGCCAGTTTGCTTGCGCTAAGCGGTGAAGTCAAAGCATTCGATCATCTTGTCGCAAAAGTGAACAATATCATTCATGCCAATACGGATTCTGATAAATTTATTACTTTTTTCGGCGGCGTTCTGAATCTGGACGCGATGACATTTACGTACGTCAATGCCGGTCACAATCCGCCGTACTGGGTCAAAGCCGACGGTTCACTCCAAATGCTCGAAAAAGGCGGACTCCTGCTTGGGATGATGCCACACATGCCGTACGAAATGGAAACCATTCAGTTACAACCAAACGATAAGGTTGTTATGTTCACCGACGGCGTAACGGAAGCGATGAACGAGCAGGATGAACAATACGAAGAACCGCGGCTTGAAAAGCTTCTTCAAACCAACCTTCCGCTCTCGGCTAAAGAAACGACTGAACTCATCGCCCAGGAAATCAAGGTTTTCGCCGGTAATGCGCCTCAATCGGACGACATTACCGTCGTCGTGATCAAAGCAAAGTGAATGTAGCCAATGTCCGGCATCGGGATTTAGTTAATCAAATTAAAATTTATCTGAAATGTGGAATCGATGAAACTCGGGATCATCATCGAAACGAAAGAATACGAAAAAGCGTGGAATGCTTTTCGATTTGCAGTGACCGCTAAAAAAGCCGGCCATGAAGTCAAAGTGTTTCTCATGGGAGAAGCGGTTGAATGCGAAGGCTTAACGCATGAACAATACAATGTCAGCGAGCAATTGAAAAATTTTATCAAACAAGGCGGGGAAATTCTGGCTTGCGGAACTTGTCTTCAATCACGCCAATTGAGCGGTACGGAAGCGTGCCCGATGTCCACGATGATCGATTGCGTGAAAATGGTTGAATGGGCGGATAAAACAGTTACTTTTTGATAACCATCTCTATGAAAAAAATCAAACGCACATGGAATCCCAAATCCTGGGTAAGCCTTTCTCCGAACGGCATCGGCAAGACCAAGCCCAATCATTTTTTGGACATGGTTAAAATCGTTTGGGAGAATCGCGATAATTTGCGGTACGCGTGGAGAGTTTTGTCCAAAGGCGTTTGCGATGGTTGTGCGCTCGGTGTAGCCGGATTGCATGACTGGACCATCGACAGCACGCATCTGTGCATGGTGCGGCTCAAATTGCTCCGGATGAATACGATGCGCGAGTTTGATCATGTTCTACTAAACGATGTCGAATCGTTACGCCGGAAACCCAATCATCAATTGCGCGATATGGGACGGCTGGCCTATCCGATGATTCGCCGAAAAGGCGATAAAGGTTTTAATCGCATTTCATGGCAGGAAGCGTATGAAATCATCGCCGAACGCATTCGTGCAACGGCGTCTGACCGTTTGGCTTTTTATCTCACGTCGCGCGGCATTACCAATGAAGTATATTATGTCGCGCAAAAAGTTGCTCGATTTCTCGGGACGAATAACATTGATAATTCTGCGCGCATCTGTCACTCGCCGAGTACGGGTGCGTTGAAGCAAGCTGTCGGCGCATCGGCCACTACGTGCAGTTACAAAGATTGGTTCGAAACCGATCTGATCGTTTTTTTCGGATCGAATGCCGCTAACGACCAACCGGTCACGATGAAATATCTGTATTATGCCAAAAAGAACGGTACTAAAGTCGTTTGCGTCAATCCGTACCGAGAGCCTGGGATGGAGTTTTACTGGGTTCCGTCCGTGACGGAAAGCGCCGTCTTCGGAACAAAAATCACGGATGAATTTTTTCTCGTGCACACCGGCGGCGACATTGCATTCATCAATGGCGTTATTAAGATTCTGATCGACGAAAATTGGATCGATGAAGATTTTATCCGTCAACACGGAGCCGGATTTGACGAACTCAAACGCGTTTTGCAAAATGAATCATGGAGCGATCTTGAAAAGTTATCGGGAGTTACTCGTGATGAAATGACGCGTTTTGCAAAAATGATTCATGAGGCTAAACGTGCTGTTTTCGTATGGAGCATGGGTATTACGCAGCACTCGTGCGGAAGCGATGGCGTTCGCGCTATTATTAACTTGGCACTGACGAAAGGATTTGTCGGACGTCCCGGCTGCGGCTTGATGCCGATTCGCGGCCATTCCGGCGTACAAGGCGGGGCGGAAGTGGGCGCTTACGCGACGGTATTTCCTGGCGGAAAACCAATTACCCCTGAAAACGCGGAAACGCTTTCGCGTCAATACGGATTTCCAATTGCCGGAGAGCGCGGCTTAAGCGCGGTGGAAATGATTGAAAACGCCGCCGAGAATAAAATTGATGTCTTGTTTCAGGTAGGCGGTAATTTTACGGAAGTGTTGCCGGATCCTGAATTTGTCCGCAATGCCGTCAGCCGCATACCGCTTCGCGTGCATCAGGATATTATTATTACGCAGCAAATGCTGATCGATCCGGCCGATACGGTCATTCTCTTGCCTGCGAAAACGCGATACGAACAGCGCGACGGCGGCACCGAGACGACAACGGAACGCCGGATCATTTACAGTCCGGAAATTAATGGTCACGTTGTGGGCGAGGCTAAAAGCGAGTGGGAAATACTGATGGAATTGGCTGAACACACATACCCGGAAAGAAAGCAGCAGATCCATTTTAATTCCGGCTGGGAAATTCGTGAAGAAATTGCCAAAACAGTCGAATTTTATGACGGCATCCAACATCTTAAGAAATCCGGAGACGACGTTCAGTGGGGCGGCGAAAGGCTTTGCGACGGCTGGAATTTTAAAACCTCAAACGGAAAAGCTAATTTTTTTGTTGTCCAACCAAAAGAAATCGAACTTGATGGGAAATATTTTCACGTGTCGACACGTCGCGGCAAACAATTTAACAGCATGGTTCAGGCGGAACATGACCCTTTAACGGGTGCATTCCGTGATGCGATTTTTCTGAGTCATCACGATGCGGAAAAATTGAATCTCAAAAACGGTGACTCAATTATTCTAAAAAATGAGCAAGGACAATTTAAAGGACGCGTAAAAATCGCTCCGATCAAGCCGCAGAATATTCAAATTCACTGGCCCGAAGGAAATATTTTGCTTAAACGCGGTGTAATGGACAAAGAAGTGTTGATCCCGGATTATAATGCGGTGGTGGAAATTGAAAAAACCTGATTTCACACCCGAGAACGCATAGAATTTTTAAAATTAAAATCATGAAAAAACCATCCATCGATTCATTTATAGTGCGCTCTTTTAAAAACGGCCGTTGGCAGGAAAAGAAAGATGCGCTGACGGGTGAAGAGCCGTTGGAAATAGTCGTAACGGATCCGGCCGGCGAGCACAAAAAAACGTTGGCCGTTACGATGAGGACGCCTGAACACGATGATGAATTGGCTACGGGATTTTTGTTTTCCGAGGGAATATTGAATATAGGTTCTGAAGTCTTGCAAATCAAAATGAAAGACGCCAACACTATTGTCATTACGCTGGATGAAACTTCATTTGACCGGGCTAAAGATTCAGAAAGTTTAAACCGTTATTCCTATGTCAACGCAAGTTGCGGCGTCTGTGGCCGTACGTCCATAGAATCGTTGAAAGAAAAAGGATTTAAACGCATTCAATCCGATTGGAAAATTCCGGCCAAAACAATTTTGACCTTTTCCGATCAGATGCGCTCCGCTCAAAAAGTTTTTGACGCCACGGGTGGTTTGCATGCGGCGGGACTTTTTACAGCGGCAGGTGAACTTGTCTGCGTGCGTGAAGATATTGGCCGTCATAACGCGGTCGATAAGATCATCGGGCACGTGTATGAACAAGAATTACTTCCGCTTAACAAGCATATCCTGATGGTCAGCGGCCGATTGAGTTATGAAATTGTTCAGAAAGCCGTCAGCGCACAAGTGCCGATCCTTACGGCTATTTCAGCTCCGTCGAATCTGGCCGTTAAAACAGCGTTTGAATTTGGTGTGACGTTGGTCGGATTTCTTCGTAGCGATCATTTTAATGTCTATACGTACGAAGAACGTATAAATTAAATCAGAATCTATTTCGGAAGCGACAAACCCGGTAAACTGAACCACGGGTGAATTTCGAATATCATCCCGCCTGCTTTCATCCACACATCTTCACTCAACCATTTTTCAACTTCTTTGGCGTCGGCCGTATTGAAAATAGCGATGCCTCTCAGATCCGTTTCATCGACCAAGGGTCCCCAAATCAATAGTTTGCCTTCATCGTGTAATTGGAAAAGATGTATCAAATGCTCTTTCTGTAAGCGTTCCGCCGTTGTGCTGTCGAAGTCGGACTTAGGGCCTGATTTGAGCAATGCCAGCGTAAACGGCCGGCCGGTCTGAACTTTTTCCTGAACTTTTGCCCATGTAGCGTCATTTTTTTCCTGAGCCATCGTCAATGTTCCTCCTGTAATAATGAATAAAACTATTGCCATTCGCATGAAGTGTCCTTTTTAAAAAGGCTATTCACCTATAAACGAACGACACTCGTAAAAATCGACAAACTTTTTTAAAAAAGTCGTTGTAAGCCGGAAAAAAGAACACCCGCTTTCGCGGGTGCCTGATAATAAATATTTAAGAATACAATCAAACCATTTCATGTTCGTATTTATGTTCGAATGCTTCCATTCCTACGATGCCTTCTTCCATCCATGTATAACGATTGTTCAAAATATCTTTGGCCAATTTATATTTGGCCACATCGTCATTGGACCAGAGTGCATGGAAAGAATTTTTAACACGGCGGCGCGCACTGCGGCAAAAGATATCGGCAAGTTGAAGCGCATCTTTATTGCCTTGCTTGGCCAGTTTAACAGCACGGCTCATTGTTGCGGACATCGCAAAAAGTTCGGCGCCAATATCCACTGCGCGGAAAAGGAAGGCCTGTTTATAAGCCAATTTGGCCTGATGCCGCATCATGCCGTGGAAAATTTCGCGCGATAATTTTCTCGTCGATCGGTTGACAAACCGCATGTGTTTGGCGAGCGATCCGAATTCCGCATACCGTGGCCACCACGCCCATCCCAACCAACGTGAAGGATACCACGTTCCGTAGAACAACGCAATTTTCGGCAATGCGGCGAGTTTTTGTCCGAACGATTTTTTCGGATCGAGCATGGCGCCAGCAACTTCGAGATGTTTATCGACGGCTTCACGCGCAATAAAAAGGCGCATGATTTCACTGGAACCTTCAAAGATCAAATTAATGCGGTAATCGCGCATCATACGTTCGACGGGAATGGGCTCTTCACCGCGCGCCCGGAGAGAATCGGCGGTTTCGTATCCGCGTCCGCCACGAATTTGCAGCGTGTCGTCCACGATTTTCCAGCCGGCTTCGGTGTTGTACATTTTAGCGACCGCCGCTTCGAGGCGAATATCATAACCTTTATCGGCCATTGCGGTAGCCAGCGAAGCGACCGATTCCATCGCAAATGTCATCGATGCCATGTCGGCTATTTTTTGTGCAATCGCTTCGTGTTTGCCGACGGGTTGTCCCCACTGCACGCGCTCATTGCCCCACTTGCGGACAATTTCCAAACAGGCCTTCGCCGTTCCGGCCGCCCCTGCTGGAAGCGCTAAACGTCCTGTATTAAGCGTGATCAGAGCAAGTTTCAGTCCTTTACCGCGACCCCAGAGTAAATTTTCTTTCGGTACACGGACGTTGGTGAAAGAGAGAACGCCATTTTCTAAAGCTTTTAGGCCCATAAAACGGCAACGTTGTTCGACTTTCACGCCCGGCCAATCGGTTTCGACAATAAACGCGCTGATCGCACCGTCTTCAGGATGACGTGCCATGACGACAATTACATCGGCGATGGTACCATTGGTGCACCATAATTTTTCACCACTAAGTATATACGATTGGCCGTCCTCACTTAGAACCGCCGTTGTAGCAAGTTTGGCCGGATCGGAGCCGGCGTCCGTCTCCGTCAGCGCGAACGCGGACACGTCGCCTTTTGCAAGCCGCGGCAAATATTTTTTCTTTTGCTCTTCAGTGCCAAACATCGAAAGCGGCTGAGGAACGCCGATCGACTGGTGTGCGGACAAAAGCGCGATCACATTGCCGTCTTTGGAACAGATCATCTCCAATATTTTATTGTATTCGGCCTGCGAAAATTCCAGCCCGCCGTACGCTTTTTTGATTTTCATGCCGAATGCGCCCATCTCGGCGAGACGATGCCGGACTTCGACAGGAATCTGCCCTTCACGATCGATCGCATCCGAATCGAGTTCGGTAAGAAATTGTTTGAACTCTTTGTAAAATTCCTGGTATTCGGGACGGTCAATGCCTTTTACATCCGGATAGGGATGAACGAGATCGAGCCGCAAATTGCCGAGAAAAATTTCCCGTAAAAAACTCGGGCGATCCCATTTGCTTTCGCGTGCAGCTTCTGCCACCTGACGGGCTTCTTCCTCGCTGACGTGTCGTTTGTCATTAGCCATGTAAACCTCGCTTGGACGAAATGAATGGATTTGATTAATGGTTCGGATGAGACCGGGCCGATTGTAGTGCGCCGCTGCTGTGAATGTAGAACTCAAAGACGCTATCAGAGAACCATATACAGATAAGTTTATAAAAGATTCGACTTAAATAAAAGAAAAAAATCATACTAAAAAACCGCTTATCCGTGCTTACAACCGCTCATACCAATTTTGGCTATATAAGCGCTTCCATGGCTTATTTTAATCGCGTCATTAAACCAAGGAGTGACGTATGAAAAAAATGATTTTTTTATTGGCTCTGTGTGCCATGAATCTGTTTGCGTCCGATCAGCCGAAAGTTGTAAGGACGAAAGCATTTAAAGTTGAAATTTACGGCAAAGGCCGGCCGATGGTTTTGATTCCCGGACTGGCTTGTTCGGGTGAAGTCTGGGATGCGACCGTCGATCATTTCAAGAGTCAATATGAATGCCATGTGTTGACGTTGGCCGGATTTGCCGGGGAAGCGCCGATCGTGCCGCCGTTCTTAGAAAATGTAGTAACGGAATTGTCGTTGTATGTCCAAAAGCTGGATCATCCTATTGTGATCGGGCACAGTCTCGGCGGATTTATTGCAATGCAATTGGCTATTAAAAATCCGGATCGCCTCGGCGCGCTCATTATTGTCGACACGTACCCGTTTCTTGCCGCATTTCAACAACCCGACGCAACAATTGAATCGGTGAAACCTCAGGCAGAGATGTTGAAAAAGATGGTATCAACGCAGCCGCGAGATCAATACAAAGCAACGCAGCCGTTGGTATTGCAATCGATGATCTCCGATTCGGCGCAAGTCCGCCGTGCTTTGGAATGGGGATTGGCCAGCGATTTTGCGACCGTCGGGGAGGCGATGTACGAAGTGATGACGACCGATTTGCGTAAAGCTATCGCGGATATTCACTGTCCCGTTATGGTGCTGGGCTCGTGGAGCGCGATGCAGAAATTCGGCGCCACCAAAGAATGGGCTGCCGAAAAAATTAAAAATTTATATGCAGCTCTGCCGGGCGTTCAAGTAACCATGGCTGAAAAAGCGCGCCATTTTATCATGCTCGATGAACCGGAATGGTTCCGCGAACAAGTTCAAACGTTTGTTACTCAACATTCATCCACGTCCGGCTTGAAACCGGTGAAATAAAGGTTATATTATGATGAAATTAAATCTCTCTTGCCCATCACGTTCGAAATTTGGGACATGGTCCGCAATATGGATTGGCATCGCGACAGCATTGTCAAGTTCAATGAAAGGGTGGGCCGGATTCGTTGCTGCGGTGATATTTTTCGGCGGGTGGATTGTCTTTACCTATTGGCGTTGTAAAAGGTGTCGTTCATGAAACGGGTATGGATATACTGGATATGTCAGGTTTGCGGCTGGGGACTGTACGCCGTGATCAACGGCGTACTGTTTACCGCCATAGGAAAATACTCGTTGAAAGCCGCTATTGCAAACATTACGGTTTCAGTGCTCGGTGTCGCCGTGACGCATGCGGCACACTGGTGGATCGGGCGGAATCAGTGGCGGATGAAACGCATTCTTTCACTGATTCCGCGGATACTGCTGTTGAGTTTTATCTGCGGATTGGTGATGAAATGGAGCGCGACCGTAGTTTCGGTCTTTGTCATCGGGCTCTATACATGGTCGGACATTACACTTGGCTATTCTCTCGTCACGACCTTTAATTTCAGTTTCATGGTATTTCTTTGGATGTTGTTGTATTTTGGAATTCATTATTTTAGAAATTACCAACAATCTGCACTCCAGAATGTGCAACTGCAAGCCGCGAAGCGCGAAGCGGAATTATCGTTACTCAAAGCACAACTCAATCCGCATTTTTTATTCAATGCGCTCAACAGCATTCGCGCCCTGACCGTTGAGAATCCGGCAAAGGCTCAGGATGCGATCACGCATCTGGCCAACATGTTGCGTTATACATTACAATCGCAGAACGATCGCAGTGCAACCTTTGCTGAGGAATTACAAACCGTGAGAGACTATCTTGCATTGGAGAGCTTACGATTTGAAGAGCGTTTACGCGTCGAATGGAATATTGATCCTAAGTCGGAATCATTGAAAATGCCGTCCATGTTACTCCAGCCGTTGATCGAAAATGCAATTAAACACGGCGTCAGCCACGATCCAAAAGGCGGCGAAATACGGATTGAAAGTTCCGTGAACAACCATCAACTGATCGTACGCGTGACGAATTCCGGCCGGCTCAATGGCGAATCCGACTCGACCAAGATCGGCGTGGAAAATATTCGCGGACGATTGCGGCTCATGTTCGGCGAAACAGCCGTTTTTTCATTACAACAACACAATATCAACACAGTGTGTGCGGAAATTCAAATACCGGTGAATGCATGAATGCTTTGATTATTGACGACGAGCGTCTCGCGCGCGAGGAATTGAAGCGCCTGCTTCAGCCGCATAGCGAAATCCAAATAATCGACGAAGCGCGCAACGCAGACGAAGCCTTGATGAAAATTCGCCTGCATCATCCCGATTTGTTATTTCTCGATATTCAAATGCCGGGACAAAATGGTTTTGATCTGCTGAGTCAATTGGATGACTTGCCGCATGTGATTTTTACGACGGCGTACGATCATTTTGCGATTCGCGCGTTTGAAGTGAACGCTCTGGATTATTTACTCAAACCGATCGATCCCAAACGTCTTGAAGAAGCGCTTCGTAAATTACCCGAAGAGCAATCCCAAAGCACCGGACTACTATCCGAAGAAGATAAAGTGTTTGTCAGGGAAGACGAACGATGCTGGTTTGTAAAGTTAAAAACTATCCGGCTGATGGAATCGGAAGGTAATTATACGCGATTGTATTTTGATGACTTCAAGCCGCTGATATTGCGATCGCTCAATCAATTGGAGCAGCGGATCGATCCGAAAGTCTTTTTCCGCGCGAGCCGCCAGCATATTATTAACCTGCAATGGATAGAAAAAATCGACCCGTGGTTTGACAGCGGTCTTTTAGTTCATCTCAAAGGTGGTTTTGAAATCAAAATGTCTCGTCGGCAGGCTCAGAAATTCAAAGAAACGATGAGTTTTTAATTTCATGGCACACTGATGACGCGGATGATACTGATTCACGCCGATTTAAATTTCCATGAAAATTCGTCTGATCGGTGGTTATCCGTATGCTGTATATTTCGGCACACCGTAACGACAAGAAATTTGCTACACATCATTTCCCACCGCTTCAGCTACGTTACGAATTCCATCTCTCTCAAGTAATCGCACTAATTCCCGATTAATTTTCTTACAGATCGAAGGGCCTTCATAAATAAATCCTGTGTAAAGTTGCACCAGTGAAGCTCCGGCTTTGATCTTTTCGTAGGCATTGACGGCTGTGAAAATTCCCCCGACGCCGATAATGATTATTTGTCCTCGGGTAGCTTTATAGATATGACGGATAATTTCTGTGGATTTCATTTTCAATGGTTTGCCACTCAGCCCGCCTTGTTCGTTTTTCAATTCGTTACTGGAAATAAGATTCTCACGCGTGATCGTTGTATTCGTTGCAATGATACCGTTAATTTTGTATTGCTGAACAACGTCTAAAACCTCATCGATTTGTTCGAATGACAAATCCGGTGCAATTTTGACAAAAATAGGTTTGGGTTTCGAGGAGCGTGATAACTCTAAATTTGTTGCGGTTAATGTTCTTAGGATTTCCGTCAGGAAAGATTTATCCTGCAATTGCCGAAGATCGGGCGTGTTCGGCGAACTGACATTGACGACAAAATAATCGGCATAGGGCCACAAAGTTTTGAATGAAAATAAATAATCTTCGTACGCTTTGTCCAGTTCGACGACTTTAGTTTTGCCGATATTGATTCCAAGGGGGATTGTGTGGAGAAATTTTTTTTTATGCCAGCGCTGTAGAGTTTCCGCCATTTTTAATGCTCCGGTATTATTGAAACCGAAGCGGTTGATTAACGCATAATCCTTTTTGAGGCGAAACAGGCGCGGCTTATCGTTTCCCGGTTGTGCCTGCCCGGTCACGGTGCCGATTTCTGAAAAGCCAAATCCCAACGCCGGCCACACCGGAATGCCCGACGCCATTTTGTCAAATCCTGCCGCCAGCCCAACCGGATTCGGAAAAGTTAAATCGAAGATTTTTTGTTCAAGAGACGGATGCCGGTAAGTAAAAAAAGGACTTACCATTCGGATAAATTGATCATGTGAAAGGATTCGCCGGACCACAAAATCGTGAACAGTTTCCGAATCGAATTGAAATAAAACCGGACGAATCAAAGATCGATAAATCATTAAAAACTTCCTTAAAAAATTGCCGGATTAAATTAGAAATAAATGACAGATTTTCAAGCGTTTTTCGTCGAAAAATCACGGGGTTACATGTATTTAATGATTGAAATATAGGGTTAAATTGAGTATTATGCACGCGCGACCCTAACTTGATTCCAAAGGCTTTTCAGTGAAGAAAAATTTGCGACAATTTTTGCAATTTATTTTCCGTTTTGTTTTGTACACATTTCTTTCCGTCGTGATACTGTTGGCCGGCGGTTTCATTTTTTTAGAGACGCCGATCGGTAAAAGTGTTTTAAAAACGCAAGTGGTCGGTATCGTCAATGATGAACTCAATGCGACGTTGTCACTCGAAGAAATCGACGGCAATTTTTTCACGTCATTAATTTTAAAAAAAGGCCGACTGGCGTTTGGTGATACATCGATCGTAGAATTTGAGTCGTTAAGCCTGAATTACAATGCACTGACGTTGATTGACAATGAAGTCCTGATAAAAGAGGTCCGGCTGATTCGTCCTAAAATTTTCATGAGCGCGGATTCCTCCGGCGTTCTCAATTTCAGCCGTATTGCCAAACCTTCTGCCCCAAAGCCGCCGAAACCGATTGATTCGACCGCAAAACCGTTAGGGGGCATGAATATCGTGTTGGATCAATTAGCGATAGAAGACGGCGATGTAGAAATTGATATGGGTGCGTTCAAAACGCGCGTAACACAACTACAACTCGATGTAAAAGCTCAGGCGAACGGAGCCCATCAAAATCTTTCCATCAGCCGGTTTAGTTTCAACGCGATTCACCCGAAAACTATATCGGGAAAGACTCTGTTCGATACGCTACGCGTCAAAAATTTCTCACTCCTGGCACAAGCAAATATTTTTCAGCCCTCGTTGGCGGAACAAGCGCGATTTCCGGAACGGCGTGATTCACTGACGCTAAAAATCGATGAAATGCGTTTAGTGACTGATAGAACGGATTTTTTTGTTCGCGGGGAATTGGTATTGCCGGATAGCCTCAAAGATATTCATCTGATGTACGATGTCGATGTACGGGCCTATCCTTTTCATCTGAGTGATGCGAGGGTTTTTGCGGATGTAGGAATGAACGATATTGACAAAATTGAATTGGAAACGCATGCGCGCGGGGACGATGAAGGCGTTTTACTGACCAATCTTCGCTTGACGACGCCTGCCGGTAATCTGAATGGTTATGCAGGTGTAGATTATGGCGAAGGTCCACTGGGCTATAAAACCGATCTGGTATTCAACGGTATCAATCTGGGAGCATTTCTCAATCAAAAAGATTTGTTTGCCAATCTCAACGGGCGTGTGACCGCCGACGGCATCGGCACGGATCCGAATACGTTGTTGAGCAATGTGCAATTCAGCTTATTCAAATCGCGTTTTTTTGCCATAGATATCGACAGCTTTAATGTGGATGCCAATGTTAAAGAAGGGGAAGCGAAACTGACGCGTTTCAAAGGCCGCACCAGCGCCGGTGATTTTGACTGCGAAGGATATTATAAACTGCTGACCGAAGAATATCATCTCGAAACGAAATTTCGCCATATTAATATTGCCGATCTTGTGGGCGATACGGCGTTGCAAAGTTCGATCAATCTTAATTTGGCCTACGATGGCAAAGGATTAAATCCGAAAACTTCCAACGGTCAACTCAGTGTTCATAGCGAATCGTCCATGATCATGAACCGGCGTCTGGAAAATCTTGTTGTTCGGGGTTCTCAAAGTAACGGTCAAATTCATCTCGACAATCTTAAAGTCGTTACGCCATTGGCAAGCATCGAAGCGAACGGCGCATTAGGATTGGATTCTACGGTCAATATGAATTACAAGATCAAAACACTGGACTTTTCATTACTGAAAAAATATATCGGATCGGACTCGTTGTTTAAAGATACGCTCGGGTTGGATCTGGCTTTTGAGGGTAATGTGATAGGCAATTATGATAATTTACAAACCAGCGGTGCCATGACGCTGACCAATTTTATTTTTTCAACCATCAAACTTGATTCGCTTTCATTTAATTATGCTTTCTACAATATCGTTCCGCGCGAAATTATCGCGAATCCCGATTTCAAGCGTATCGATAATACGGTGTATGGCGATATTTTTCTTTTTACGCGACGTGCGGATATCAACGGAACAGTGATCAACGATTTTACAACATCGATCACGAAAGAACGCGATCGCACATCATTTGAAATTTCCGGCCTGCAAGATACGCTCGATGCCTATGCCAATATCAAAGGCAGCTTGTTCATGCACAGCGAAAAAAAAGGCGACCTGCAGTTGGAAAACCTCTATCTGCGCATCTCGGGAAAAAACCTCAAAACGCGTGAACGAAGTATTGCTCTCGGTGAAGATCCCGTGATCGATACCACTTATGAAAAATGGACTGAAAAATGGCAGAACAATAAGCCCATCGATCTTACATTCGATCTCGACAAAAATGTGTACGACATCCGTTCATTTAGCATGGACATCGGAGACGGCTTCATTTCGTTGTTTGGCAATATCGATATCGCCGGCGACCAGAATCTTGACGTCAAGATCAAAGATCTGAATCTGTCCCGTGCCAATGCGCTGATTGGATCGAATCAGTCGGTCGTTGAAGGATTGCTCAATCTTAATGCCAGCATCAAAGGCAGTTTCGAAAAACCCATTATGATTCTTGATTGGAATATTACCAACGGCAAGGCCTCCGAATTCGTTTATAATAATTTCCTTGGCAATATGCAGTATTTGAACCGGAAAGTTCAATTCAACATGTCGCTGAACCAGAACGCCGACAAAACATTGACGGTTGGCGGATATTTGCCGGTCGACCTGAGTTTTAAAGATGTGGAACAGCGATTCACGACCCGGCCGATCAATTGTAAAATTCACTCGGAAGGAATTGATTTACGTTTTCTTCAGGCGTTTTTCGGCAAAGCGCTGACGCTGAATCGCGGTGATCTTAAGATCGATATGAAAATCAGCGGTAATAAAGAAAAGCCGGTGGTCGAAGGCGAAATGAAAATCGAAGACGGCGTGATGACTTTTCCGAAAAATACGATTGGCCAGACTTTTCGGAATATGCGGATGTTCGTGCGTGTAACGCCTGAAAATATTTTCCTGGATACTATGTCGGTTCAGGCCGGTAAAGATTCCCGATCGCTTTTACTGGCCAATGGGGAAGTATCGTTGGCCGATTTGATGAAAAACTTTGATTTCAATAAAATCGACAACGTCGGCTATAAACTGAACCTTGCGTTCAACGATTTTGTTCCGGTCAATACGAAAAGCGAAACGACGTATCTGCATACGGCAAAAATCACGGGTGCTATGACGGTATCGGCTCAGTCGCTGGCATTTACCACGGTTAAAGGCGATTTACAAATCCGGAATTCGGAAATTTGGGTAGTCGATCCTACTAAAGCTAAAATCGTTACGGATGTCAACGCATCGAAAAGCACAAAAAAAGATAAAGAAGTCAAGGAAGTCAATTATTATAAAAATCTCGACATGGATTTGAACGTCAGTCTGCCTGAAAATACGGATAACAACGTGCGCAGCGCTGAAATGTTACTTGGGCTCCAAGGTGACATTAACGTAACCAAGCCGCCGGGATCGGAAGATTTTTTTATTACCGGAGACGTGAATACTAAAAAAGGCGGGAAGTATGCCTATCTGAATGCCGCGTTTACTATCGATCAGGGTAACGTCAAATTCACCGGTGAGCCCGGATTGAATCCGGAGTTGGATATCGTCGCTGTCAAACGCTTTGAGTATCGGACGGACGACGGTGAGAGTATTCCGGCTGAAGCACAGATCAAAGTGACGGGCAAATTGCTTCGTCCGGTTATCGCGATTATTGCCGTGGAACGGGGAACGGACAGCCCGCTCGATGGTTTGACGGAACCGGCGGATATTTTGTCGTATCTGGTTTTGGGCGTCAAAACGAGCGATCTGGCAAAACTCGGTAAGGAACAGGCCGGCGATTTTGCCAAGCAAGTTGCGATCAATCAATTGCTCAACGCTGTAGCTAATCAGGCCGGATTGCAAAAACTTGAATACCAGGCGGGAACCTCCGGACAAGGCAGTTCTATTGCTGTTGCCAAACGAATCAGTGAATCGGTTTCTGTAAGTTTTGAAGGCGGTTTTGATGCGACCTCTGCGCGGAATATTACGCTTGAATTGGTTGCCGATAGCGTCGTCAACAATATTCCGGTACTTAGAAAAATCTTAGGGCCATCGTGGAAGAAGACGTTGGAGTTTGAATATAAAAAGCCCGCTCAGGGTCAATCAACACAGCAGGAAGATATTATTAACGTCATTTTTTATTTCAGGAAGGAATACTGAGTGTTCTTTGATACGCACGCGCATCTGGATTATGATCTTTTCGATGCAGATCGTGAAGAGATGATTCGCCGGGCTTTTGAAGGTGGCGTCAGCCGTGTCGTTACGATCGGTACCGATGTGGATTCAGCACAACGGGCCATTCGATTGGCTGAAAATTATCCTAATGTGTATGCCGCAGTGGGACTTCATCCAACCGATGCCCGGAAATTTGATGACGCCATGATCGATGTTTTTCGGCAAATGGCGTTATACAAAAAAATAGTCGCAATTGGAGAAATCGGTCTGGATTATTATTGGAAGGAAACTCCGCAGGAAATTCAGCATCATGTGTTCAGAAAAATGATACGGCTTGCTGAGGATTTGGATAAACCTATTGTCATTCATAATCGCGAGGCCAGCGATGACGTTATCCGCATTTTGCAAGAGGAGCGTTCTTCCAGACTACGAGGAATCATGCACTGTTTTTCCGGCGATGAGAAGTTGCTGGAAGCGTCTCTGGATTTAAATTTTTTTATTTCTTTTGCCGGTAATCTTACGTATAAAAAATCGGCGCTTCCTGAAATTGTTAAAAAAGTTCCGGCGGATCGCTTGTTGATTGAAACGGATGCGCCGTTTTTGACGCCGGTTCCTTATCGGGGAAAACGAAATGAACCGGCGTACGTCCGGTACACGGCAGAAAAATTGGCAGAAATTCTTGGAAAAAATATTGATGATATTGCGCGAATTACATCGGAAAATGCGGCTAAAATTTTTCAACTTTCAGATTCAATACTGTGAAAAACTTATGCAGTGTGAAAATTTGAAAAACAGTATCATTTTTTAGAAATTGTTTTTAATAGTTTTAGTGAAAAAATAATTGGTATGTAACTTGAATCATGTTTTAAAAAGCTATAAGTATTTGAAATCGGTTTTTAAAGGAAAAGATATGAGGTCATACGTTTTTCTTATTTTATTGATTATAACGATGCCTGTCAGAGCTCAGGAAACAGCTTATACTATACAAATTTCTGATACGCTGACTTTGGCTGAATGTATCCGGATTGCGCTTGAAAATCAGCCGGCGCTTGGCACATCCCAAGGAGCCGTCATCACGGCTGAATCGGATTACACACAGGTTCAGTCGTTGCTCTTTCCACAAATCCAATTGGAAGCAGGCGCTTATGTGACGAATACACCGTTGCAGTCGTCGAATGTTATTGCGTCAAGTCCTATCTACGATCCCAAACAAGGAACGAAATTTATTCCCAACATCCGCATGACCATCAAACAACCAATCTACGATTTTGGCCGTACAGCCAAATCGCTCGAATCGAAGGATCAATTGATCAAAGCAGCGGAGTTATCGTTGGCCTCGACCGAGGAAGACGTCGTGCTCAATGTTCATATAACGTATTACAATTACATCCAGGCACAACAAGTCGTTAGAATTAATGAGGAACGTGTTACGCAATCACGTAAGCATGTTGAGCGCGCCAAAGGATTTTTTGAAGTTGGAAAATTACCCGAATCAGAAGTATCGAAAGCTGAATTGGAAGTGGCCAGTGCCGAGTTGGAACTGATTAACGCGAAAGGCCAATTACGTTTGGCCAAAGTAAATCTGAACAGCGCTATGGGCATTACTGAAGTCAGCGATGAACCGGCCAATTACGTAACGCCTTTGGAAGTGCAATATGTACCGTTTACGAGCAATCTGAAAGAATGTATCGACATCGCCATGCAATCAAGGAAAGAAGTTACAGCCGGTGAAATGCGGATCAAGGCATCCAAGGCGGCCTTGAGCGCGGCGCGTAGTCAATACGGGCCGATCATTACAGCTTCAGGAGGCGTCGGACCCTATATCATTCAAAAAGATCCGGCTGACAATCTCAGCAAAGACAAATTCAAGCTCGGTTATAATGTTGGACTCAATTTTGCGTTTCCGATTTTTCAAGGACTCAGCGTCCGGGCCGATATTGCCGAAGCGCAGGGAAATATTCGTATCGCAACGTCGCAATATAATGTACTTAAACAAAAAATTATTCAGGAAGTTCAGGAAAGATATTTTAGCGTGAAATATGCCGAAGAAAGGTATAAAGCCAGCGAGAAAATTGTCGTTCAAGGCGAAAAAAATCTCCAACTTGCCGAAGGACGTTTCGATACCGGCATCGGTTCGGCCATTGAAGTGACGGATGCGAATTTATCGCTTGCTAATGCCCGTATTGACCGCACGACAGCATTATATCAATATCAGGTCGAACTATCGAAATTCAAAAGAACCATCGGAAAAATAAAAGAAACTCATTAACAGACGGATCAGATCAGTATGAACAAAAGGAAAATGATAATTATCAGTTCGCTTGCAGCGGGGCTGATATTGGCCGGAGCGATCTACTTCAATAATTCAGGAACGCCGCTCCATTACAAAATAGAATCGGTGCAACGCGGTGATATTTCAGTCATCATTACAGCTACGGGCAAAGTCAATCCTGTCACACGTGTACAGGTTGGTACGCAAATTTCAGGAACGATTTCCAAGATCTACGCCGATTTTAATCAAAAAGTCAAACAAGGGCAGGTGATTGCTCAAATCGATCCGACGTTTTTAAAAGCGCAATTGCTGGAAGCGGAAGCGAATCTTGAGAAAGCGAACGCTCAAGTGGCACAATCCAAAAAAACATTGGAGCGAGCAACGGAATTGTTTGACCGGAAATTAATTTCGCAAGCGGAAAAAGATGAAGCGCAAACCAATTACGAGTTTTCGTTATCGCAACAAAAGCAGACGCTCGCGGCGTACAACCGCGCGCAGGTCTCGCTTCAGTACACCAATATCGTTTCGCCTATCGACGGCGTAATTATTTCCCGTAATGTCGACGTAGGCCAAACAGTAGCAGCGAGTTTGCAGGCTCCGATTTTATTTCTGATTGCTAACGATTTGTCGAAAATCCAAGTGGAGGCTACTATCGATGAAGTTGACATCGGCAAAGTGAAAGTCGGCCAAGATGTAACATTTTACGTCGACGCGTACCCGGATGAAACTTTCAATGGGAAAATTTCACAGGTTCGCCTCCAACCAATCATTACACAAAATGTTGTGAGTTATGAAGTGATCATTGACGTGGCCAATGAAGACAATAAATTGCTCCCAGGGATGACCGCCAATATTTCCATTATCGTCGATGCAAAAAAAGATATCGTCAAAGTCCCGAATATGGCGCTTCGTTACCAACCAGCTTTAACGCAAGAGCAATTTTCAAAATTCATCAAACAATATGGAACCAAGTTTGATTTGAAAAATAGCACGATGGTATGGACTTTGGATGAAAGTGAAGAACTTATGCCGCTTTTTCTTGACGCCGGCATTACCGACGGACAATTCACTGAGGTCAAATCCGGAGACGTCAAAGAAAAAGCGGGCGTTATAACCGGGGTCAGCAGCAGCGCAACGAGTTCAGGCGCTGTACGCAGTTTTGTGCCATCGAAATAAACAGGAAAAATATGATTGAATCGAATACAATCAAAACTGAAACGGTAGATTACCTTGGGCAAGAGCCTCTCATTTCGGTGAAAAATCTTAAGAAAATCTATCGTATGGGTGACATCGACGTGCAGGCTCTTCGGGGTGTGTCGCTTGAAATTCGAAAAGGTGAATTTGTAGCGATCATGGGCGCTTCGGGTTCCGGAAAATCAACGTTTATGAATATTCTCGGTTGCCTTGATGCCCCAACATCGGGCGATTATATTCTCGAAGGCATTCCAGTCGCGCGTATGACCAAAAATGAAAAAGCGAAAATCCGCAGCCAAAAAATCGGATTTGTATTTCAGGGATTTAATTTATTATCACGCACGTCCGCGCTTGAAAATGTTGAGTTGCCAATGATGTATCAGGGGCTAGCTTCCAATTTGCGACGTGAACGTTCTCTGGAAGCGCTTAAAGCGGTTGGATTGGAAAAACGATTCGATCATAAACCTAACGAACTCTCAGGAGGACAACAGCAGCGTGTCGCGATTGCGCGAGCTTTAGCCACGCATCCGTCAATGATTCTGGCCGACGAGCCTACGGGTAATCTAGACAGTAAAACATCCATTGAGATCATGGCCATTTTTCAACGCCTGAATGATCAGGGAATTACGATAGTGCTGGTTACGCATGAAAACGATATTGCCCAATATGCCCGACGAAACGTAGTCTTCCGTGACGGCCGCATTATCAAGGACATGATGGTTACGGCCAGACTGAATCCGGAAGAAGAAATGAAACGTGTATTGGCGACATCGATAGTCGACAACGCCTAACAGGAATGAAATTACTATGGGTTTTTTGACGATTTTAAAAATTGCTTACAGCGCGTTGACCCGCAATAAAATGAGATCGGCGCTAACGATGCTCGGTATCGTCATCGGCGTCGGTTCGATCATAGCGATGACGGGCGTTGGCGCGGGAGCACAACAGGAAATTGACAACCAGACGGCCGCATTTGGTACTAATATGGTGACGATCCGTCCCGGTGGACGAACGGAGGGAGGCATTCGTCTCCAAAAAACCAATACACTCACACCCGATGATGGTGAAATGATTTTACGGGAATGTGATCTTGTCACGGCGCAAACGCCGGCAATTCGCTTGGTTACCAGCGTGATATCGGCTGAACGAAGTTGGGGCAGCCAGATTTTCGGAGTGAATACGAGTTTTACTCGGATTCGTAACTGGGGATTCCAGTCAGGTACTATGTTTACTGATCAGGATTATCGTTCAGGCAATAAAGTATGTGTACTAGGAACGACGGTGGCCACTAATCTTTTCGGGCAAGCAGATCCAACGGGAGAAATTATTCGCATTCAAAATGTCCCGTTCAGGGTCGTCGGCGTACTAGAGCCTAAAGGACAACTAGCGGGAGGCCAGGATCAAGACGATATGATTATTATTCCTTACACGACTTTTTTGAAACGATTGACAGGCAAGTCTGATCTGGATTATTTATATGTATCCGTTCGAACTTCTCAGGACATGGATGCAGCTATCGAACAAGTTCGCCATATACTTAGAGGTTCGCACCGTATTCCGGCATGGGGCGATGACGACTTTTCGATTCGGACTCAGGATCAGATCAATGAAGTAGCCAAGTCTATTTCCAAAACCGTCTCTGTGTTAATGATCATTGTCGCGTCGATATCACTGGTGGTCGGCGGAATAGGAATCATGAACATCATGCTTGTTTCCGTAACGGAGCGTACGCGCGAGATCGGCATCCGCATGGCTATTGGCGCGACTGAACAGGACATTCTGATGCAATTTTTGGTTGAAGCAATTGTATTGAGTTTGATGGGTGGCGTTATCGGGTTGATCATTGGTATTCTGACGGCCCAGGCTGTCGAGGCCTTTACGCAATGGACGGTTTCAATCACGGGCATGTCGATTATTGTATCGATGTCGTTTTCGGCCAGCGTCGGAATATTTTTTGGATTCTATCCTGCAAAAAAAGCGGCATCACTTAATCCGATCGAAGCATTACGATTTGAATAATAAAATTATTTAAACAAAAAAAGCGAAGTGTAAACTTCGCTTTTTTTATGAACTGAATAAATTTTCACTTACCCTTTCCTAAAAATATCTTAATTGATTCATAAATCTGGTCGCGATTGGCAACTTGAGAGGTAATGACTTGCTCACTGCCTTCAAAGTGATCATTGAGATCACGTAGAAACTGACCGCTGCCGTACGGGCTTTCCACCTGTGCGTAACAAAACATATTAACCTTTGGCAGGACTTCTTTCTGCAATAATTCAATACACTCCATTGAATCCTCACGCGACCAGTTATCGCCATCCGAGAAATGGAACGGATAAATATTCCAATCGTACGGCGAATAATCTTTATCGATCACTTCGCGGCATAATTTGTACGCGCTGGAAATCATGGTGCCGCCGCTTTCTCTCGTATGGAAAAACGTTTCCCGGTCGACCTCTCTCGCAACAGCGTCGTGAATGATATAGCGCGATTCTATGCCTTTATATTGACTGCGAAGCCAAGTATCGATCCAAAACGTTTCAATGCGTACAATTTCTTTTTGTTCTTCCCACATACTTCCCGAGACATCCATGATATAAATAATTACGGCGTTGCTATGCGGAACGTGGTATTCCTTCCATGTGCGGTAACGCCGGTCTTCTCGTACCGGCACGATGATAGGATTATCGGGATCGTAAATACCGCTGGCGATCTGCCGTTTTAGGGCATGTTTGAAAGTACGTTTGAAGTGGCGTAAACTTTCGGGGCCCGTGCTGCGAATACCTGTATATTTATCCTTCATTGAGTCGATAGTTTTTTTTCCTTTCGGCTCAATCCGTGGCAACTCAAGTTCTTCACCGAGCATCTGCGCCAGTTCTTCCAGTGTGATATCAACTTCAAGTGTGTGCTGACCCTCAGTGTTTCCGGCTTCGCCCGATGTCGGATCGTTCGAATCGCCGCCCAGTGGCGTACCTTTGTCGCCATTTCCCTGGCCAACTCCGCCGGTCTGTTTTGTGCCGTACCGGAAATGCGGAATATCGATTTGTGGCAGAGGAATTCGTACAAAATCTTTACCTTTTTTTCCGATCATCTCACCTTGCGTTAGGTATTTTTTCAGATTTTGTTTGATCCGGCCTTTGACGATCTGACGAAAACGGTTATGGTCGACCTGAATATTGAGATTCAAATGAACTCCTTACTTCTGCGATTTGATATCGCCGCGTGCAAAAATACTGGCAACATATTGCAGCACATCGGTGGCGCTGACCTCGTCGTATCCGTAATTATTAATCAGCCGCGCTTTGACAATATCGATTTTCTCCTGCGTCTCTTTATCGATGACGTTACTAACGAGGCTGGTCAGCTTGATGCTATCTTTCTGATCTTCGAAGAGCTTGAGTTCGAGCGCTTTATTGAGCCGCTCATTGGTTTTGTAATCGAATGTTTTCCCGTCAACAGCCAGGGCGCCGATGTAATTCATGATCTCGCGGCGAAAATCGTCTTTACGGCTTTCGGGAATTTCTATTTTTTCTTCAATGGAACGCATAAGCCGCTCATCGGGCGCTTCGTATTCGCCTGTGTATTTATTTTTAACCCGTTCATTTTGCGTATAGGCTTTAATATTGTCGATGTAATTGGCGCAGAGGCGTTTGAGCGCTTCCTCGTCGGCGGAAATCGCTCGCTGCACTTCGTTTTTCACAATATCTTCGTATTCTTGTTTCACGACATTGAGTAATTCACGGTACCGTTTACGTTGCTCTTCATTATTGATCAGCGAGTGGTGCTTTAATCCGCCTTCAAGTTCTTTAAGTACCATGAACGGATTGATGGAACTTCCGAGTTTATCATTGACGAGACAATTCGAAATTTTATCCTGAATGTAGCGCGGGCTGATGCCGTCCATACCTTCGCGTTTAGCCGATTTACGCAATTCTTTGATATTGTCTTCGGTAAATCCTGGAATCGATTTACCGTCGAACAATTTCAATTTCTGAACTTGGGTCAAATTCGGTTTATTCGGTTCCTCAAGCCGTGTGAGTACCGCCCACATGGCGGCCATTTCAAGCGTATGCGGTGCAATGTGTTTACCTCGAACTTTTTTAGGATTGTAATCTTTCTGATAGATCTTGATTTCATGAGATAATTTGGTGATGTACGGAATGTCAATTTTGACAGTACGATCCCTCAACGCTTCCATAAATTCATTGTTCTGGAGTTTTTTATATTCGG
>JAIBAF010000041.1 GCA_019695335.1 bacterium | reverse complement strand
GCTCTCAATAACATGCTGTGTGCCAATACGGCTGAAAATACTTATGCTACTTTTTTTTACGGCATTATCGATTTCGAAGCGTTGATCATGTATTACACCAACGCGGGACATTGTCCTCCGTTGATTTACAAACGCACCGGCGATTTCGTTCGCCTTAACCGTGGCGGCATTGTTCTGGGTTTTCTGAATAATCAGGAATATGTCCAGATGACTCAAATGATTGACAACGGCGACATCATCGTATTTTATACCGACGGCGTGACGGAAGTATTCAACGAAATGGATGAAATGTTTGGCGAAGAACGCTTGAGAAAAATCATTGAAGACAATAAATTATTACCGGCCAAAGAAATTGAAAAAAAGATTATCGAAGCGGTGGATGCCTTTGCCCCCGGTTCGGAGCAACAGGACGATATTACGATTGTTGTAATAAAAGTTGAAACAGTGGAGCATTAAAGTATGGCTACGGATATCAAAGAATTAAATGAACGGATCTATCGTGAAAGCGCTTTCGTCGACATGATCACGATGGAAGTCGGCAAAGTCATCGTCGGGCAAAAGTACATGATCGAACGGTTGTTAGTTGCTTTTTTAGCGAACGGACATATCTTACTCGAGGGCGTTCCCGGTCTTGCCAAAACGCTGACTATTAAAACATTGGCCGATACGGTACAAACCAAATTTCAGCGAATACAATTCACACCGGATCTGCTGCCGGCCGATTTACTCGGTACGCTGATCTATAATCAGAAAGAAAGCAATTTTTACACACGAAAAGGTCCGATTTTTTCCAATTTAATCCTCGCCGATGAAATCAACCGCTCGCCCGCAAAAGTTCAAAGCGCCTTACTCGAGGCGATGCAGGAACGGCAAGTGACGATCAGCGATACCACGCATAAATTGGACGAACCGTTTTTGGTTCTCGCCACACAAAACCCGATCGAACAGGAAGGCACGTATCCGCTACCCGAAGCACAGGTAGACCGCTTTATGCTCAAACTTAAAATCGGTTATCCGTCGAGAGAAGAAGAACTGGAAATCATCCGGCGAATGGCCAAAACCGTTGACACGCCTAAAGTCAAAGCGATTATTTCTCCGGACGACATCAAGCGCGCTCGTCAAACCGTGAACGACATTTATATCGACGAAAAAATCGAGCATTATATTCTGGATATTGTTTTCGCCACACGCGATCCTGGCAAATTTCAATTGCCCGAATTGAAACCGCTGATTGCTTTCGGCGCTTCGCCGCGTGCTTCGATCAATCTTGTATTAGCCTCGAAAGCTTTTGCCTTTCTAAAACGTCGCGGTTACGTTGTTCCTGAAGACGTCCGTGCGATTGCCATGGATGTGTTGCGTCACCGAGTTATCCTGACGTATGAAGCCGAGGCCGAAGAAAAAACAAGCGAAGAAGTCATTACACAGATCATTAATAAAATCGAAGTACCGTAATTTATCTTAAAATTGACTTTCTTCTGCAAGACAAGCAGGTATTGAGCATATGACAGGTTGGTTATTGTATTGGATTTCCCAATTATTCGGCAAAGGACCGCTCAGCCGGAACGATTTTCAGAGAATTGTCGACGCCTGCTCGTCTCAGCATAGTACGGATTTGGTAAAAATTTTCGGACGACTGATATGCCTGCAGCCTGTTATGAAAGCCGTCGAAGAACATATTTCGGAACGAGAAGGTACTGTCGTCGACCTTGGTTGCGGGTACGGACTAATCGGTATTCTTCTTTCGATGCGGTACCGTCTGTCGGTTATTGGCATGGAGGCATCTTTGTCACGGCTTGATGCTGCGCGGCAACTGAGCCGTGGACTGGCGGAAACCCGTTTCGAACATGGAGACATTGCGAATATTCAAATACCGCCGAGCACGGCGATTTTGTTGGTTGATGTATTGTGTTTTTTTTCGGATGATGTTCAGAAGCGCATCATCTCGGCGTGTACAGAATCTTTGATGCCTGGAGGCGCATTGTTTATCAAAGACAACACTACGAAGCCTCGCTGGAAATACCGATACACGTACGCCGAAGAGAGCCTGAAACTCTGGACGGGTGTTTACGGCTTGAAGAACCGTCATCGGCCAAACTACCGCTCGCCGGAATCGTGGCGTGGGCTCATCACTCACGCAGGAATGCAGGTACAAAATGAAATATTTATCCGATCTTTCGTGCCCTATCCCGGTATTATCTATGTGGCGCAAAAATCGAATTAGTTATGACTCATGATAGTTTAAAAATTGACTGTCCTCTAAAAAGAGGAGTAAGACATGGAAAACTTATTTGGAATTACTCTGAAAATCGAAAATGAGATTGCCCATCTCATTTTTGATTATCCTGCTGAAAAGTTTAATAAACTGTCCACACCGGTCATGCAATCACTGGACCGCGTGGCCGATTGGTTGCAGCAAAATGCTCCTACGATCAAAGCTTGCGTTATCTCCAGCGCCAAGGATGGTATATTTATCGTCGGAGCGGATATTGATGAAATCAAAAACATCACGGATGCAAAAGTCGGCGAAGCGGCCGCTTCCGCCGGACAAGCAATCTTTACTAAAATCGAACGATTGCCATTTCCCGTTGTTTGCCTGATCAACGGCGCATGTATGGGAGGCGGGACCGAGCTCGCTTTAGCGTGTCATTACAGACTTGCGACCGATCATCCGAAAACACGTATCGGTTTACCGGAAGTGATGCTCGGCATCGTTCCGGGTTTTGGAGGCACACAACGAATGCCTCGACTGATCGGATTGCAACGGTCATTACAATTAATCCTGACAGGAAAAGCGCTTGACGCCGGCCGCGCTTATAAAAACGCTTTAGTAGACAAAGTCGTGCCGGCGTCGTTTCCAGAAAAATACGCCGAAGAATTTGTGAACGAAATCATATCCGGCAAAAAACAAAAATACATTGAACGGCGAAAAGTCAAAGGGCTTGTCAACCGTTTACTTGAAGGTCCCGGCAAAGGTTTGATCTATAGCCAAGCGCGGAAAAGTGTGTTGAAACAAACCAAGGGCCATTACCCCGCCCCGCTTTGCGCATTGCAGGCCGTTAAAGAAGGTTTTTCAAAATCGCTATCCGAGGGATTGAAAATCGAAGCCCGGTATCTCGGTGAAATGATCGTAACACCCATTTCAAAAAACCTGATCCGGATCTATTATCTGACCGAGCTCATAAAAAAAAGCAATGGCGTTTCAAAAAACAGCATCAAAGCGAAAGATTTTCAATATACCGGCGTTCTCGGTGCGGGCGTTATGGGTGGAGGTATTGCACAACTTTTTGCGGCTAATGACGTCGATGTCCGTCTCAAAGATATTAACCATCAGGCGATCGGCCTTGGATTGTCATCGGCCCGAAAGGTGTTTGACAAGCAATTGAAACGAAAACGAATCACGAAAATGGAATTAGACCGTAAGATGTCGTTCATTTCGGGTTCGTTAAATTATGAAGGATTTAAACGCACTGAACTTGTGGTCGAAGCGATCGTTGAAAATATGGATATCAAGAAAAAAGTCATCGCCGAACTCGACGCGCATGTCAATACAGACACGATCATTGCTTCCAATACATCGTCTCTCTCGATCACTGAAATGGCTACGGCCTGTAAACGTCCTGAAAATTTTATCGGTATGCATTTTTTTAATCCGGTTCATCGAATGCCTCTTGTTGAAATTATCCGGGGCCGACATACTTCTGATGAAACCGTTGCCGCCATTTATCAATTTTCAAAAAAAATCGGCAAAACGCCGATCGTCGTTAAAGACGGTCCTGGATTTTTGGTCAATCGCCTCCTCATGCCTTATCTTAACGAAGCGGGGTTTCTGCTTGAAGAAGGCGTGAGCATCGAAACTCTTGATAAAACCATGACCGATTTCGGTATGCCGATGGGACCGTGCTTATTGCTCGATGAAGTCGGAATCGACGTCGCTTATAAAGTTGGCCATATTTTTCAGGAAGCCTTCGGTAATCGTGTTCAGGGCTCGCACGCAGTCGAGAAATTATACAACGACAAACGGCTCGGCAAAAAGGGTGGTTTGGGCTTTTATAAACATAATAACGGAAAACCAATCATTGATCCGACAGTTTATTCCTTAATCCAGCCCAAACCTACAACTGGAATTTCGTCTGAAAACATGATTCAACGAATGACGTACGCAATGATCAATGAAGCAGCGATGTGTCTTACAGAAGGCATTGTCGAAAAACCGGAAGACGTCGATATTGGAATGATTTTCGGAACAGGATTTCCTCCATTCTTCGGCGGTTTATTACGATATGCAGACACGGAAGGCTTGGATAAAATAGTCAGCGCGTTGGATCGGTTATCACAGACGTTCGGAGAGCGTTTCAAACCCTGTGATTACCTCCGACAGATGCAACAATTAGGAAAAAAATTTTATACCCATTAACTCACTCATTAAATAACTATAAGAAAAGGAGCAATCCCATGGCAATGTTAGGAGACACACTCGTTAACTCAGGTGTCATTACCAAAGCCCAGTTGGATGAAGCACTGGCCGAACAAAAAGCCAGCGGTAAAAAAATCGGTGAAGTTCTGGTCGCCAAAGGCTACTGTTCGCAAGCTCAAATTGACAAAGCTTTAGCCGGTTAAGCTGTGCGAATTTTGCAAAGGCTGTTCGGCACTTATGGTCGAACAGCCTTATTTTTATTGATACTCACCGTTTGAATTTCTATATTGAACCCAGTTTTTTGACGAGTTATTTAATCATTCCAAACAATATGGACAAGGATCTTCTCGCAATACAGGAAGCACGCGATGCCGTGCGTAAGGCGAAAGCGGCTCAGCTTGAGTTTGCCAAATTTTCGCAAGCACAGGTTGACAAAATCGTCAAAGCTATGGCTGATGCCGGTTTTGAGGCAGCAGACCGATTGGCCAAAATGGCTGCCGAAGAAACACGGATGGGCCGCTATGAAGACAAAATTGTAAAGAACCAATTCGGAACACGTGACGTCTACGATTACATCAAAGATATGAAAACTGTCGGGATTATCCATCACGATGAAAAACGGAAATTATATGAAATTGCCGTACCGATGGGCGTCGTCGCGGCAATTATTCCGACGACCAATCCGACGTCAACCGTGATGTACAAAATTTTGATCACGCTCAAATCCGGTAATGGTATTGCCATTGCGCCGCATCCGAGAGCGGCCAAGTGCACGGTTGAAGCAGCTGAAATTCTTCGCAAAGCAGCAGAGTGGAATGGCGCGCCTCACGGATTAATCACCTATATTGAACATCCGACGCTCGAAGGAACCCAAGCGTTAATGAAAGCGCCGGAAACTTCCGTCATTCTAGCGACAGGCGGCCCCAACATTGTCCGTGAAGCATACAGTTCCGGCAAGCCCGCACTAGGAGTCGGTTCCGGCAATGTGCCGGCTTTCATTGAAAAAACGGCGAATGTAAAAAAGGCCGTTGCTGATATTGTTGCCGGTAAATGTTTTGATTACGGATTATTGTGCTCTTCGGAAAATTCATTGGTTGCCGATATGTCACTCAAAGAGCAGGTTCTGACGGAATTAAAAAATAACCGTGCCTACGTCTGCAATGACGATGAAAAAGCTAAATTGCAAAAGCTCATGTTTCCGACCGGCCGACTCAATACTGAAATAATTGGCCTTCCGGCTCATATAATTGCACAAAAAGCCGGATTGTCTGTTCCTGAGAACACGACGATCCTGGTCGTCCCCTGTAAAGAAGTTGGAAAATCCGATCCGCTTTCGGCTGAAAAATTATCGCCGGTTTTAGCCATGTTTTTTGTCGATGGATGGGAAGCCGGATGCGAGTTGTGTATCAAAATTCTTAACTTTGGCGGTATCGGCCACACGATGTCGATTCATTCGACCAATCAGGATGTGATTATGAAATTCGGGCTTGAGAAACCGGCTTTCCGGATTTGCGTCAATACGGTCGCGACTCTGGGCGCCGTCGGTTATACAACCGGTGTAGCGCCATCGATGACATTAGGCCCGGGTACGCTCGGCGGATCGATTACAACTGACAATATCATGCCAAACCACTTGATCAATATCAAACGCCTGGCTTTTGAAATTCGCCCGTTTACGTCGTCGCTCGTTCACGGTAAGGCTTCAGTTTCTTCTTCACATTCCGAAACCTCGCCGAAAAAAAATATTCCGGCTTTCGATTCCCGGCCTAAAAAAACTACCGTTAAAAAAACCGAAACATCTGTAACGTTCGGCTCAAAAGGACTTTCTGAAAAAGAAATTAATAAAATCGTTGATGAATTTATCAAAAGCCGGCGATAACAAAAATTAAACAGGAATTATTTTTCAGAGGTAATCTGTACGGATTACCTTTTGTATTTTATAACTAAAATTCAGGAGATGTGTGTTTTTTGAAATTATAGCGGTTTTGTTGCTCGTTTTCGCCAACGGTTTTTTTGTAGCGGCTGAATTTGCCATTGTCAAAGTGCGTTCGACACAGATTGAAACGCTGATCCAGGCTAACGACCGCCGCGCCAAACTTGCCAAGGATCTGATTACACACTTAGACGCTTATTTATCGGCCACGCAATTGGGGATTACGATCGCCAGCATCGGTTTGGGCTGGATCGGTGAACCGGCTGTTTCCCGCATGATACAACCGTTGATCGATTTCATCGGCGTGACCAACCCGAATGTCATCCACGCGATATCGTTTACAGTCGGCTTTTCCATTATTACTTTTTTGCACATTACCTTGGGTGAACTAGCTCCTAAATCGGCGGCGATCCAATATCCTCAATCGATTACGCTTGGCATCGCTTTCCCGCTCAAATTATTTTATGTTGTGTTCAAACCGTTCATTTTTTTACTCAACGGCAGTGCAAATTTAATACTTCGTCTGATCGGTATTCATCCTGCCGGCGAGCAATTAACTCATTCTGAAGAGGAAATACGGCTGCTCATTGCGGATGGAAAAAAGAGCGGCGTCATCGATGCAACTGAATACAAGTTGATTGAAAATATTTTTAATTTCACCGAAACGACTGTTAAAGAAATCATGGTTCCGCGAACGGAAGTTTTTGCATTAGACCTGGCAAACGGATTTCAAGAAAATTTCAAACTGGCTGTTGAAAGCGGTTTCACGCGAATCCCGGTTTTTCGCGATACTATTGACACGCTTGCAGGAATTTTATATGTAAAAGATCTTTTTAAGATCGATCTTAGTGCGCAAGATACCGATCTCGAAAAAATTTTACGGCCTTTGTATTTTGCCCCGGAGACGACCAGCATCAATCGTGTAATGCAGGATTTTATGCAGCAACGCGTCCACATGGGTATTGTGATCGACGAATTCGGCGGTACAAGCGGTATTGTAACTATGGAAAATATCTTAGAGAGAATCGTGGGACAAATTCAGGACGAGTACGACGAAGAAAAGAAAGATTTTGAATCCAATCCTGACGGAAGCTTTACCGTTAATGCAAAGATGCGCATTACTGATTTCAATCATCAATTCCAGGTTACATTGCCAGACGACGCGGATTACGAAACTTTGGCGGGCTTTTTAAATGATCGTTTCGGTCATATCCCTGCCGTTGGCGAAAGCATTGAATTTCAAAAATTATCTTTCAAAGTCTTTAAAAAGACTCCCAAACAGATCCAGCAAGTGAGAGTAATTAAATTGTAAACGTATGCCTGCCTATTCACTTTCCGTTTTAATAATTAAGTGACCCTTGAACTTGTCCCAGACAGTATTTTTTTGGGAAACAGATTTAAAAACGCTAATCCATGTTGGGATGGTTGATTGCAGAAGAAAATTGTTCAAAATACACTGTGGATGATATCGGGTCACATAGTAAGGATCCTTACTACAAGTGTGTTTACAATTTTTTTAGCCAGAACCTTGGGGCGATCAGGATTTGGTCTGTTCATGGGAATCGTGGCCTTAGCATCAGTGGTTGCTCCACTTTCTGGTTTAGGCCTCAATGGCGTCATCATGTCTCATTTATCCAAAGATCCGTCCCAGCACAGGTCAATGCTTGGACATTCAATTTTTCTCATCATCGTTTTAGGAATCCCAATCAGCGGCTTTGTTACAATTTCCGGCCTTCTCTTGTTTAACGAATCCAATAGCAGCTGGTGGATTATTTTTGCAATTGTTTTCAGTGAATGTGTTTTATTTAGGATTCATTTGAATGTTGGCGTCATATTTCAGGCGCTCGAGCAATTAGAAATGACATCAATGTCCAATGCCATTTACGGGTCAAGTAAATTAGCGGCCGTTTTAATCGGCATGTTTTTGGTTGATCCCTTATCAATAGAAGCTTGGGCGAACATTTATTTAGCAACCAATCTTGTCGTGACTTTAATAGACCTATTTTTCTTTATTCATCATTTCGGACTTCCAAAAAAATCAACTCTTGTTCCTTTATCAACTATCAAATTGGGTTTCCCGTTTGCAATCGGGTCAATACTGCAAAGTCTATACACCGATAGCGATAAAATCTTACTTACAAATATTCACTCATCGGTGGTTAACGGAATTTATAACGCAGCCTATAAGATCGTAATAATGTTCATTATGCCTATTCAAAGTTTTGTAGCTTCTCAAGCGCCGCATTTTTTTCGAGTTGGTTTCCCGACAGCCAGAATTCTAGGCAATCGCTCGATGTCCTATTCAATCGGCATCGGAATATTCGCAGCGATTATAGTTTTCATTTCGTGCCCCTATTTGTCATGGATTTTAGGAAAGGAATATACTGAAAGCGCGCAGGTTCTTCGGTATTTGACCGTTTTACCAATATTACAAAGCGTGCACATGGTTTTAGGCGAAGTGTTGGCGGCATCGGGTCTGCAGCGGATGCGAGTCTTTGGTCAATTCATTGCTACGGTAGTTAACGTAATACTCAATCTACTTTTTATTCCAATTTATTCATGGAAAGCCGCTGTCTGGTCGACTCTTATTTGTGAAACATTATTGCTGATTCTGTTTTATTGTTTTACCAACAGAGGCTATCGGCGACTTTCAATTGGCAAGTCTTTTACAACTCCCCACTGACGGAACTCGTTAGCTTGATATTTTTTATGACAAATATTATTAAATGATCGAACCCTGTTCTTAAAAGAGCTGTCTCTTAAATCTTTATTCATGAAATTAGCAACTCTTAAGGCGTCGCTGTGGTCAATTCCATTAAAATATTCTTTATCAAACCACATTAATTTAAAACCAAGACGCCATGCTCGTTCAAGAATATCCATATCTTCATGACCATACGATTCAAAGCTTTCATCAAAACCTCCCAATAGCTCAATGAATTCTTGTTTAAAGAAACCAATCCTTCCCTCGATAAATCTAAAGCCATTCCCAAAAATAGATTTGTGCGGGTTTTCGTTGGCCAATTTATTAAGATGCGTTGCAAATCCTACTCCGATAAAGTTGTCCGCATCGACGTTATAAACTATTTCTCCCGAAGCAAATTTAAAAGCGATATTTTTTGAGTGTGAGGCATTAAAACTAATAGGATAATGCGTATGATAATATTTCAGTCGTCCGTTGTCCATAAACTGCTTCATTTCAGACAAGACCCACTCGTGCAATCCGTCATTACTGTTGTAGTTTAACAATAGAAATTCTAATTTAGGATAATGCTCATTATCACGAATATTTTTAATTAATGTCTGTTTGACATGATCCAGTCTTCCCATGCATACTGTACATAATGAGATAGTAAAATATTTTTCAATTGGTTTTGTAAATACGCCATCCCAAACTTGATAGGATGTATTGAGTGACAGTATTTTTTTCTTTAGAAAATTTATTTTGATTGGAGAGCAAAAATTAATTAAATACCAAAAATTTCGACGGAAAAGTACCGTCCACGATCGGAAATGGTTTAGTATTAAATAATATATGAGTCGAAGATAAACTCGTTCAATCAAACCAACTGGTTTATGCAACATTCTGATTCCTTAAAAAACGCTGACACCGAAATTATGATCATTATGCCGGTATTTAGACATGGTGGCGCCGAAACTCAATTTCGTCTTTTGGCCGTAGGTTTATCAAAATTGATGAAGGTCAGTCTCTGGAGTTTTCAACAGCTTGACCCTGATGATATTGAAATGTTGAAAAAAAATAATATCGAATATAGAATTACATGTCTTAATTTTTGGCTTATTCGTAATGAAGTCACGAAATTATTGCGTTACTTTTTTTATTGCATAAAATTGTCGTATGAGTTCATCTTTTTTCACTATACACAGCCATGCAACAAACGGTTATTTATTTTTCAAGGATTTACAATGTCTTTGTTTATTCCATTATTTAAGATGCTCGGAGCCAAAGTGCTTTTTTCGTCCAGAACTGCCACTCCAGTTTTATTAGAAAAGAAATATTTGGCATGGTTTTATAACAGTGCTCATGCGATTTCTACGAATGCATTGCTGACTAATCAATACTTAACAACCATAGGAGTTAAAAAAAGTAAAATTTGGTATATCCCAAACGGTATTGAAATTGAAAGGGAGCCATCATGGCAATTGCCTCGACCACTAAAAAAATTATATGTCATTGCCCGTATCCATCCTTTTAAGAATCAAATGTATGTACTGGAATCGCTTAAAAATACGACCCAATACGAGATCGTTTTAGTTGGAAGACAACAGCATGTGCGATATTATCATGAATTGAAACAATTTGTGAAACTCAATCAAATGAGCGGCAGAGTTTCGTTTATAGATTTCACAAAAAACATTCATAATCTTTATGAAGATGCTGACGTTGTTGTATTACCCTCCTTGGAAGAAGGTTGTGCCAATGTCATTTTAGAATCATTCAAATATGGCAAAATCTGTATTGCATCCGATATCCCAACCAACAGGGATCTGTTGGAAAACAGAGGATTTCTAATTGATCTCAATAAATCAGGCGATCTTACTGAAACGTTAACTCGAATTGAGTTAACCTCGGAAAAAGAGTTGTTGCAAATGCTCCGCTCTAACTTTCAATATGCGAAAGAGAAATTTAGAATAGAAAATAATTTAAAAAATTATTTCCAACTCATTAACAGTTTATTTACTTAGCCTCTGTCTTTTCAAACTCATATTTCACAAACCTGCCGCTGTTTTTCCGAATCCCCATCTTAATAATTTCGACAGCGGTTTCAGTGTACTTTTCCCCCGCAGCTATTAACTCCGAAAGTTTTTCAAAATCCGCCCAATGAATGTGACCAACGTCAGGCTTGATGACTACATTTGCTTTTTCACAGGCCATGATATCATTGCGCAATGATGTAATGAGATTGGTACGAAAGAGGATGTCGATAACATTGGAAGGCATAATCTCATGTTCGAGCGAGCGGCCAACGTTTACGGCGATCACAAAATCGGCTCCGAGGCTGAAAGCTGGTTCAACTGGGATCGAAGCTGAAACAGCACCGTCAACCAGCACCATGTCGCGATACTGCATCGGTGGAAGAAAACCCGGAATAGACGCGCTGGCTTTTACGGCTTCACGCATACTACCGCTCCTGAAAACAACGATTTCGCCCGTTTCTAAATTCGTTGCAACCGGAGCAAATTTGATTCTTGTATTTTCAATCAGCCTATCACCCAGCAGATGTTCAATGATCATACCCAAACGATTCTGTTTCATCAGCGAAACACGTTTTTTGTCCCATTGGATCGATAGACCATCATCGCTGCGGCGTGCAATTTGTCCGAAAAAATTTTCCGGTTGAATTTCCTGCTTGAATAACTGCAGTCCGGTTTTTTTGAAATCCTCTCCGGAAAAAAAAACCTGTATTTTATTTTCGACTTTTCGGATGTCGGGCTGTTGTGCATACATGCCGCCGACAACGGCCCCGATATTACTGCCGGTAATGACGTGAATCGGAATTTTTTCACGCTCAAGAACTTTCAGCACACCAATATGCGCCAAACCACGGGCTCCGCCGCTTCCTAGTGCGAGTCCGATTTTAAGTTTTTTGAACATTACTTCAAGACAATCTCTTTTTTCTCTTTCGCCGATTGATAGATAGCCTCGGCAACCCGCATCACTTCGGCAGCCTCTTCGCCACTGGACATCACCGGGCGATTGTGCTTAATACATTCGACAAAATGCTTTATTTCGTATTCATACGATTTCCTGTAATTGTTTTCCGGCTTTTCCATTTTGGTAGGAGTTACGTTGACGAGATTGCCGTGCATTTCTTTATGTATTCGGAGCGGATTCAACAAGGCTCCGCCTAAAGTTCCGAAAAGATTAGTATACATAAAATCATTTTCCATCAGCAGTGTCCAACTGACTTCCAGATTCAGCATGGCGTCATTGTCAAAGCGAATCATTAACGCGGCTGAATCTTCGATACCTTCTTTTTGATAATGATTGTACATCGTACTGAAAACGCTTTTTACTTTGGGATTATCCATCAACCAGATCGACAGATCCAGCATGGGAATGCCCAGATCCATAAACACACCTCCGCCGGCCATCTGTTTTTTCTTAGCCCATTCCGATTCGTTCCAACTTCCCCGGCGGCGCAACCAGCCCGCTTTAGTATAAAAGATTTTCCCAAGCTCTTTGCCTTTAACAAAATTTTTCAGCACCATGGCATCGGGACGAAACCGATGATTCATACCGACCATTAAGTTTTTTTTACGTTTTTTTGCTTCATCGGCCATCCGGCGTGCTTCATCGTAGGAACGACTGATCGGCTTTTCAACCATCACATGTTTGCCGGCACTGAGCGCTTCAATGGTAAGCGGTTCGTGAAGATTATTCGGTGTACAGATATGTACGCCGTCAATATCATCTAACGCGAGTAACTTTTCATGATCGGTAAAATAGCGTCCGATTTTATATTTGTCCGCTAATGTCTCTACTTTGGTTTTGTCTGTGTCCGCGATTGCAACAATCTCAACGTCTTCCATCTTTGATAACACGGGAAAATGGATAATCTGTGCTATGGCTCCGCAACCGATAATACCGATTTTGACTTTCTCGTCTGACGCTTTAACTTTTTCTTTAGGCATGAGTTCCTCCGGAGGTTAACATATATGAAATTTCATTGTAGCGACATTGCAACGGACGATTGAAAATAATTAAAAAAATTGGGAAAAGAAATGTTTACGCATTCAGAATTATTGATCATGGTCGTTCCGTCGGCGATTGAGCCGGCCACTGCAAAGCTCATAGCAATACGATGATCGCCGTAACTGTCTATGCTAGCTCCGTGTAGCATTGACGGAAAAACTTTGAAGCCGTCATCAAATTCATCAACCCGCAACTTCATAGCGCGTAGATTAGTCACTATAGCGTGGATGCGATCAGTCTCTTTATATCGCAATTCTTTGGCGTCTTTTATTTCAATTCCGGCGCGCGTTCCAAAAATAGCCAATATGGGTATTTCGTCAATTATCCGAGGAATAATATTGCCGGATAATTGTAAAGGTTTGAAATGTCGGGTCTGCGAAATTATCCGAATGTCGCCAACGGGCTCAGAATGCATTTCTGATTTATTTTCAATTGAAATCAGCGCGCCGGCCGATTCTAAAACATCAAGAAACGCCGTTCGCGTCGGATTTAATGTAACGTTACGCAAACAAATATCGGAATTGGATGTCAATAAGCCGGCAACGATAAAAAACGCCGCCGAAGACAAATCAGCCGGAATTGAAATGTTTTTTGGCGCGATGGGTACTCCGCCGCGAATTGAAATATCGGCAAATGTTTCGTGATGTTCGATCGTGACATTGTGTAACATCCGTTCCGTGTGATCGCGCGTTGGTATAGCCTCGCGTATAATTGTTTTTCCTTCAGCCAAAAGTCCGGCCAGCAATAAACACGATTTAACTTGTGCGCTGGCAACCGGCATTGAAAATTCGATGGACTTTAATTTTTTTCCGCGGATTGTCAACGGCAAAGTTCCGGATGAAGTGCCGCGAATGTCAGCGCCCATCAGACAGAGCGGATCGATAATCCGCTGCATCGGCCTTCCGGATAATGATTCATCGCCGGTCAAAATTGAATCAAAATTCTGTCCGGCAAGAACCCCTGCCAACAATCGAGCCGTCGTTCCCGAATTACCACAATCCAAAGGTTCCGACGGCGCCTGAAAACCTTTCAAACCTTTTCCAGAAATTTTTAATTCGTTCTGCGACGTTTCGATTTTTATTCCAAGCTGCTTTAGACAATTCAGCGTACTCAAACAATCACGGCCGTTGGAATAATTGGTTATTGTCGATTCACCTTCGGCTAATGCTGCGATCAGTGCCGCACGATGTGAAATCGATTTGTCGCCGGGTAATTGGGTATCGAGTTGAAATCCATTGCTTGGAGAAATAATAGCATCCATATCGATTTTTTATCAGACAAACAAAATTGCATTGATCATCAGCCGGGAGTCCGCGCCATCTTCACCAATGCGTACACCCCAAAAACCTTATCCATCCTGACTTCATGAGAATTGCAGTCGCCCATATTTAACTATGATAGAATTTTTTTTGGTTTAAAAAATAATTAACAAATGCTATAAAAGCAATTCCAAACTTAGCATGTAATCATATTTTTCCTTGTATTTATGAAGGTCGAATGTTATTTTCGCGCACCCTAAACCCTAATTTAGGATATAAACTATCAAGGAGAGAAATAGTATGTTAAAAAAAACATTGGCAGCGGTACTGATCCTGATGTGGACGGTCGGCTGCTCCAAAGAAGTTGGCAGTATCGAGGAATTCAACGGCCTCGTCAAAAAAATCCAGAATAAAAACGAAGAAATCGGCTCCATTCAAAAAGAAATCAACGATGCGGTTAGCCAATTTAATGCCAATCGTAAAGCCGATGAACAGATCGTTCTGCCGGATACTGTAATGGGCCTGAGCAAAGAACAAACATCGCTGATCAAGAACATGATCGACAAAGAGCAAGACATGACTTACCGAGGTCTGCTCAATCAGATCATTGAGAAAAACGATCATATTGCCAAGATCAGCAATGAATTGGAAGACGTGAAAGCGAAATTGCCGAAGCCATACATCGTGACCGGCGGCGATTCACATTACAAAGTCTGTTTGGACTGGCTTGTAAAAGAAAAAGGTTTGACGAAAGAAAGAGCTAACCAACTACTTGAAGAAACCGCGTTGATCGACGAATTAGTTCCCGGTTTCAATGTGTGGCTGTATTACAATGACGGAGCGTTTGGAACGTTTGTCACGCAAGGAACGGCAAGAATTTCGCCCAATCGTTTTAAATATGCGATCCGTAAAATGCAATTGGATAAAGCCAAAGAAGAAGGCCGTGAAGAAGCGAAACAGGAAATGAAAAAAGATTCGACTGTCGCTCAGTAGTTGCTCAACACTTAGACACTAACAAATATAAACCCCGCACGATATGATCGAGCGGGGTTTTTGATTTTTAAAAAAATATCTACACAAAAAAAAACTTCTTGTTCTCCAATTGCTTTGTGGACATACTTGTACTATCAATACTCATTAAGCAATCAAACAAAACCTTTGCCATATGTTTAAATGAATCAGCAAAATCGTTTCTTCTTACGTTTATGTCATAGTAGGACATTAAACAGTTTTCGATAAATGGCGAAATTAATCTTGAACGATTATCGTAAGAATGATCATTAACGACTTTTTTAAGAGGTAGGATAAACGACTCATGATTAAATTTAAACGATTTTTGATTTTGAAAATCAATAATTTGTTCTTTATTAACTTTTATTTTGTCGTACAGTCTATCAAATTCTAACAAAAACTTATCAGATTCGAGACTAGTCCCTGTAGATTTATGATCCAACAAAAAATTATCATGAAATATCATAATTTGATTGAATGCATCTGTATATTTCTTGGATGATTCGTTTAACGCTTCAAGAAGATCGTGATGAACATGCTCAATCGAATTGATAACATTGTTAGCAGTAGAAATATCGCGCAAAAACGCTGCATAAAGATTGGTTTTCTTATCAGATTTTTTTCTGTTTACAAAGATTTTAAAGAGATCTTCTGAATTTAATTTCAAAATCTCCTCAAGCGGATAAAAATTTATTATTGTACGTTTAGGCTCGTCATCTGTATCATTTACTAGATACCCTACGATTCTATGCAATTCATCAATTTGTCGCTGAATTATTGGAAGTAGCAATGCTATCAATGTAAAATAGTATTTTTCAACATCATTTAATCGTTTGCTTTGAACATATTTTTCATAAAGCCAATTAGCGGCATATCCGGCTACTAAAATAGCTATTGCAGTTATCGTAGAAAAAAACGCATCGTCTGATACTTGTAAACCAAATAAATTTACATAATGCTGGTCCATTTAACTCAGCCCTTCCTTCCCGCCAATTTCCACTTACTTACTTTACCGCTTTGTTGTTGTGACGCAGTGAAGGCGCTTTTCTGTGATTGTTTATTGGTATAATCGTGAAGTGCGGCGGCGATGGCGGCAATTTTTTCTTCTTTGTATTTCAATTTTGACGGCGAAAATTCCTGCGCCACAAAACTTGTATCAAAATCGGCCTTGATAAATTTTTCATTTTCCATCACAAAAAGACAAAATGGGATTGTCGTTTCAACACCGACAACAGCATATTCTCTCAACGCCCTTCGCATCCGGTCGATGGCTTGTGCACGGTCATTGCCCCATGCAACTAATTTGGAGATCATCGGATCGTAATAAATTTGCACGGAATCGCCTTCGAAAATACCGCTGTCTTCGCGAATCCCGGGTCCAAGCGACGGCTCGAGATGTTCGATTTTACCAATCGATGGAGCAAAATTATTTTCGACATCCTCCGCGTAAATTCTGCATTCGATGGCATGCCCGTTGATTCGGATGTCGTCTTGTTTGAAAGGCAGCGGCTCACCGGACGCAACCAAAATCTGCTGTTTGACGATGTCGATGCCGGTCACCATTTCCGTCACCGGATGTTCCACTTGCAATCGAGTATTCATCTCGAGAAAATAATAATTCAAATCCGCGTCAACGAGAAATTCCAGCGTGCCGGCATTCGCGTAGCTGCAAGCTTTTGCCAATTTCACCGCCGACTCGCCCATTTTTTTACGCAGTTCTGCCGATACGATAGCCGACGGCGCTTCTTCGACAACTTTTTGGTGCCGGCGCTGGATCGAGCATTCACGTTCACCGAGATAAACGACGTTGCCGTATTCGTCCGCCATAATCTGAATTTCAATGTGACGAGGTTTTGTCACATATTTTTCGATGTACACCGTATCGTCGCCGAAGGCCGAACGCGCTTCACCTTGAGCACGATCAATCGCGTCGCTGAGTTCAGACGCCTTTTCAACCACGCGCATGCCTTTACCGCCGCCGCCGGCTGCCGCTTTGATCAGAATCGGAAATCCGATTTTCTCGGCAATCGTTTTCGCTTCATTTTTGTCACGAATGCCTTCTTCGGTTCCGGGAACCGTCGGCACGCCGGCGCTTTTGGCTAATTTACGCGCCTCGGTTTTACTGCCCATTTTTGCCATGGCTTCCGGCGAAGGACCGATGAAAATAATTCCGTTATCTTTGGCCAATTGCGCAAAATCTTCATTCTCACTCAGAAAACCGTAACCGGGATGAATGGCATCCGTTTTCGATTGTTTTGCAGCGGCAAGAATATTTTCCATGACGAGATAACTTTTGGAAGAAGGCGCTTCACCGACACAATAAGCTTCATCGGCCAGCCGAACATGCGCCGCCGTTCGATCCGCTTCGGAATATACCGCAACTGTAGAAATGCCCATTTCGCGGCATGCCCTGATGATTCTAAGTGCAATTTCGCCGCGATTAGCGATCAGGATTTTTTTGATCAATCGTTTTTGCATGATTTACTTGTTTAATAAAAAAATGGTTTGTGTGTTGAGTTATTCCGGCTTACTTCGAAGAAATCGCCGTTAGCTTGCTAATCTTCCTCTTTCAATTCGAATAATCCGTTTCGGAATTTTTTTAACGATTTCGTAATCGTGCGTTGCCATGATGATAGCCGTTCCTTCACTGTTGATTTTTTGCAGCAGCATCATGATTTCCATTGATGTTTCAGGATCGAGATTGCCGGTAGGCTCATCGGCCAGAATCACCATCGGTTCGTTCACCAAAGCTCGCGCGATGACGACGCGTTGTTGTTCGCCGCCCGAAAGTTCGAACGGCATCCGGTTTTTTTTATTGGACAACCCGACTTCGGCCAGCGCACGCAAGACTTTTTTTGGTATTTCACTTTTCGGTGTATCCGTAACAATGAGCGCAAATGCAATGTTGTCGTACACATTTCGGTCGCGGAGTAATCGAAAATCCTGAAAAACAATTCCGAGCTGACGCCGGAGATACGGAATTTCACGTTTTTTAACATCGCGCGACGAAAATTCTCCGATAGTGATATTGCCCCCGGTTGGCAAAATATCCATATACAAAAGTTTGAGAATCGTACTTTTGCCGGCGCCACTTGGACCGAGTAGATAGACGAATTCTCCCGGCTGGATATTCAGTGACACGTCATCCAGACTCTTTTTTTCATTGTATGCGACAGTAACATTTTGAAATTCGATCATCTTATTCACCACCCTGAACGATAAAAGCGCCTTGATAACCAAGTTCGGCGATTTTCTTTTTTAAAGTTTCGCAGCCAGTGCGATCGGCCATTCCACCAACCCAGACTTTCCATGCTGCGTCGGTTTTTTTAATAATTACTTTGTCGGTTTGTTTCGATTCGAGTTCACTTTTTATTTTTTGAGCTGCCGCATCGTTTTGAAATGAACCGACTTGAACCCAAAATAAATTTGTCGTCGTCATTTTGACTTCTTGTGAGGCTTTCATTTCACTAACCCATGAATCCGGGTATCCGCTTTCAATGAGTTTTTGTTTGGCCGAATCCGCTTCGTGTTTGGTATTAAATCCACCGACCCAGATTTTCCAGAGGTTTTCATTTTTATCGTTGATCATGTAAACTTCCGTTCCCGGATGATCCGTTCCAAATTTTGAAAAATTCTTCGATGCATTCACCGGTGATCCCGCAAAAATCTGAATGCGGTATTTCGCAGAATTGGCAGGTAATACTTCTTGAAATTCAGTCATTTCTTTATTCGGTGAAGCACTATCGGAAGGTAAGTATTCCTCATTAGGCAGTTTCTCATTAGCAAGAAAGTCTAATTTTTTATCTTTGTTTTTTTCCGACTCTTCCAGAGCTTGCTGATATTCTTTATCCGATTTTACAGTTTGCTTTGTCGTACAACCAACGGCCAATAGAACTAACGCTGCAAAAAAAACTAAACGTTTAATCATACCCTCTCCTGGTTAAAAATCAAATCGGTTATAGGTTTCAATTTTTGCAAATTTTGCAGGGACATTGTGCTCGTAGGAACTCGAACGAAAAAATTCCAAGATCATGTCCGTCCGACCACGTAAAACGAATCGCGTACCGCCCGACTTCTTCGGCTGAAGCTAATCCGATCTGATCGAATGATCCCGGCTGATGAACTGATTCGGTGCACCGAGCGCACGGACATATAGTACGTAAATAGGTAAATGTATATTCGCTACGATGATCGTCCGCCCAAACAATGTTCATATTTTTTGCTTCACGGCGAATCGTAATATCAATTGGAGTTTTTTCTTTCATAGATTTCTGATGAACCCAATTATCTCATTTTGGACAGTAGTTTTGTCGTAATCCAGCGTCGCAATGTGATAACTATTGTTTAATGTAATTTTTTTTTTGACAGACGAAGCGACCAAGTTATATAACGTCTCCATGTTTTGGTAGCCGAACGTATGATCGTCAAGCGCGTGAATGAACAGAGCAGGTGAAGCAATTGAAGCCATGCGCGATTTCAGACGATCCAAAAATTTTTGCAATTGCATAATGCTACGCACCGGCATTACGGAATAATGCACTTCCTGTTGTTTAGCTTCCGGATTTTTCAAATCGGGACCATTGCGTTTGGGAATAAACCGGATAAAATGCTTTGCCAGCGGAAGCATCCACAATTTTTTATCGGTTAATTTCAAACCTGACGAAATAGCAATGACACCGCTGACAGGATAAAAACTTGCCAAATACATTGCCAGGCAACCGCCCATGGATTGTCCGCAAATGAAAATTGTTTTGAAATTCTTCGTTAGATCGAGATAAGCCGATTCGACAGCCGAATACCATTCTTGCCATGATGTCTTTTCAAGATCGTCCGGAGTTGTCCCGTGTCCGGGGAGCAGAATGCCTTTTGCCGTATAACCGGCAGCCTGCAGTTTTTCTCCTAACTCGCGCATCGAATACGCAGACGAGGTAAACCCGTGAATGAGGAGTACAACCTTTTCACCTGGCGCTGACAGTTCAAAAGGTTCAGCGCCTTTCATGACATCATTCACTTATTTAAAATATTCAAGTTTTTTGAGAATGCCGGAAACATCGAAACCTTCCGTCGTCCCCTCCGAAGCAAGCTTATCGATTAGCTGCCGGACGCCATCAATAGCTGCTTTGATATTGGTAATCATGTCGGTCGTGATCAGTGGTTTTCCGTCTTTCACGGCTTTGAAACCGTCCTCAAGTGCATGGCCGATGGACTCGATCGGCGTGAGACCCATCATTCTCGCTGCGCCTTTCATACTGTGCGACGTCCGGTGTAACAATTCGATTGCGCCGGTATCTTTAGGATTTGATTCCAGCACGGCGACCTTTTCCGTCAAAATTTTTAAATGTTCCTCGCTTTCGCCTTTGAAAACGGCCATTACCTCGATCATTTCCTCTTTGGAAAGTTCCATAACACCTCAAAGACATGTGGTCGATAACTCACTCAATCTAAACTTTTCAACCTAAAACATCAATGTGAAAAAATCGAACCGTATGACCGCCCCAAACGATTCCCTGCTTGCAAATTTCATGATTTTGAATAGATTGTTATTAATAACCCTATTAGTCAAAACGGGAACAATACATGATTCTGGACAAAATCATTTTGGCAACCGCTAATCCAAACAAGATCAGAGAAATCAAAGAAATCCTTAGCGGCCACGACGTTGTTCTGCACTCACTTGCCGATTTACCGCATTTTCATCCTATTGAAGAAAACGGTACTACGTTTGAAGAAAATGCATTAAAAAAGGCGCGTGAAATTTATCAAAAAACAAAAACTCCGACGCTTGCCGACGATTCAGGATTGGAGATCGACGCCCTCGGAGGCCGCCCCGGCGTATTGTCTGCCCGTTATTCCGGTAAAGAACATGATGATGAAGCTAATCTTAAAAAAGTACTCGATGAATTAAAATCCGTACCGTTCGATAAAAGAGCGGCCCGATTTCATTGTGTAATTGCATTTGTTGGAATCGATGTGACAGGACAATATTTCGAAGAGACTTTTCACGGAACCTGTGAAGGATGGATCATTGAAGAAAGACGTGGTACGAATGGTTTTGGCTATGATCCGATTTTTTTGATTCTTGAACACGATAAAACTATGGCTGAACTCGATCCGGCCGTTAAAAATCAAATCAGTCACAGGGCTGTCGCGTTAGAAAAATTTAAAGAATTTTTTCTTGCATGATTGTTTTTAGACGTTTTGGAATGTATATTGTACAATAAGTTATGTTTAACAGTAATTACATCAATATCCTGTGTTCTAGAGCGGTCCTATTAACCTATATTTTTATTGGTTATCTGGCCATACTCGACACTGAAAAAATCACCTGTCAGGTTGATTCCATTCCTGCGTATTCCGTCAATGATCAGGCCTATCCTTCGGCAAAGAATTTTCCAGTTGCTATGGCGGAACACATGGGATCGATCAAGTACATGACAGATTATAGTACAATTGAGAGTCTTCAAATCGATTTTAAAATAGTTCTTTCTGTCTACTGGACTCTTTGCAACGATTTTCCTCTCTTACCTTATACATCCATCTTTTTCCATCACTGGCCTTCCCGAGGTCCTCCAACTTTTTCCTAAAATTCCTTTAATTTTTTCAATCTTAAAAAAGCCGGCCTGATCAAAAAGGACGGTAAATGTGTCCGTTTTCATCGGAATGCATAGACATGTCGATGAAAACGCGATAGGCTATTCAAACTGTATGGAGGACAATTATGGAATTTTCAAATTTTTCACATAACCGTTCAGGTATGATCACGTTTTTCTCAATTATCGGGGTTATGGTTCTGCTTTACCTTTTTTTCATCACCAGAATTTTGTAAATCAGTTGACTGTTACAACTTTTTTATAAAACTTACGTTCAAGGGTTACCGGTACCGGTAACCCTTTTTTATTTATCGAATTTACTTATGCAGCACTTGAAGAAAGGTTCCTATTTCGGAATCCATAAAGAGACTGTTGATATGAATGGTCTTGTTATCACTGATACGGAGTACACTCACGATCAGGTGCCATGGCACTATCATGAAAATGCTTATCTGACTTTTATTCTCAAAGGCTGTATTACTGAAACCAATAAAAAAGAAACGGTGACCTGTCCACCCGGAACGTTGTTATTTCATAATTGGCAAGAGCCACACTGCAATACCAAGTTGCCCGGTTATGCACAAGGATTTCATCTGGAATTCGAAAAGAAATGGCTGGATCGATTCATGATTGCTACTAAATACTTTGAAGGAAGTTTTCAGATTAAAAACCCGCACATTACTCCGCTGATTTCGAAAATGTATGCGGAAACTAAAATCGACGACGAAAGCAGCCCCCTTGCGATCGAAAGTCTCGCCGTTCATGTACTGGCTGAGTTGGCATGGCCGGGTGATCGAGAGCGAATGACGCCCCGATGGGCTTTCAGAATCAATCAGTTATTGCACGACCGGGGCAATGAAAAAATAACGCTCAAAGAATTGTCTGAAGAAACCGGAATGCATCCCGTACACATATCCCGCGATTTTCCTAAATATTTCCGAACATCACTGGGAGCTTACCTGCGAAAAATAAAAGTCCAACGTTCGCTCGCCCTTATGTCAAACGCTAATTTGAGTTTGGCTGATATCGCATACCAATGTGGATTCGCCGATCAAAGTCATTTCGTCCGATGTTTTAAATCGGTTATGAATTTCACCCCCGCTCAATACCGGTCATTGCTATAAAATTCACGAATGCTAATTTCGTTCTATACGATGATTGCATAAAATCTTATTTTCCGTAAAGATTTTTTTTACTCTAAAAGGAATAAAACTTATGCGAATCTTGGGGTTTGTACTTTTGATTGTAGTTTCGTCGGTGGTCAGCCAGGAAATCAATGGCTGGAAAATAAGTGGCGAATCGTATGACAAGACATTGATCGGTGAACTGAAGAAAAAAATTGCCGATGACACGTATAAGCAAATCAACGGTATCGTGGTGATCCGTAACGAAAAATTGCTGATTGAAGAATATTTTAACGGCGAAGGACGCGATTCGCTTCATAATCCCAGGTCGGTCAGCAAAACGATGGCTGGAAGTGTCCTCGGTATTGCTATTCATGAAGGTTATCTTAATAATGTCGATCAGACACTTGCCGAATTCTACGATCTGAAACAATACGATCATTTTGACGCTAAAAAATCTCAGGTCAAACTTAAACATTTGATCACGATGAGTTCGGGATTTGACGGGTTTGATTTTGATGAAAAATCTATCGGTAATGAAGAAAATATGTACCCGCAGGATAATTGGATACAATGGGCTCTCAACCTTCCAATGGCATCGGATCGGAATCCGGGAGATAAATGGTATTACTTCACTGGCGGTGTAGTTCTGCTGGGTGATATTCTTAACAGCAAAGTTCCAGGCGGTCTGGAAAAATATGCCGATGAAAAATTATTTAAGCCCTTAGGTATTACGAATTATCGTTGGCAATATACGCCACAAAACGTTCCTAATACAGCCGGCGGATTTCAATTATCCGCGCTCGACTTCGCCAAATACGGGCAATTGTATAAAAACGGCGGTAAATGGAAAGGCAAACAAATTATTCCTGCCGATTGGGTTAAAAAATCATTTACTAAATATCTTCCAACAACCGTTCAGGGTAATGAATACGGATATTTGTGGTGGATTAAAACTTACAAAGTGAATGGAAAATCATACGAAGTTTATTATTGTACCGGCACCGGTGGTAATAAAATTTTTGTGTTTGCGAATGAACCTTTGGTAATAGTGGTCACTGCAAGCGCATACCGCTATCGTAACGCGCATCCGCAAGTAGATGAAATGATGGAGAAATATATCATACCGGCTGTAACAACTAAATAAAGAGTTGCTGTATAAAGTGCAACGCTCTTTGAAAGTGCGTTGCAATAATTAAATATAATCACTCAAAACAATCGTGCCATGCTTACGCCGAAATAAAACCCTTTGTGGTTCAACCTTTTCGCTGCATCGAGACGAAGCAAACCAAACAGACCGTTGATCGAGCCTCCGATTTCCTGGTGAAGTTTATCAGAGTAAACGGGCGCGTATCCCGACGATGCTAGATGCGATTCTTTAATCCACGTACGTCCGTGAGCTCCGAAAACGGCGATGCCGATATTACGCTTAGCCAATGCGCGCAGACCGATTATTTCAAAAAGCAATGTTCTGAAATTATGTTCCCAGAAAACGGCTGCGAATTTTTCACCTTCATAGGCTCGTGACCGCAATGTTTTGAATGTGCCAAACGGCGTAAAAATGCCTAACGATCCGTCCAGAATAGCTCGTTTTTGAATGGGCAGATTTCCGGCATACGTTCCGCCTACGGCACGGATGTCCAAAACATTGGGCAAAAATCGCCTTTGCATAAATGTAGGAATGCGCCAATTGATTTCACCTCGAAAAGTCGTGTAATCAAAATCGCTGAGCGAAGCCGGGCTATGCTCAATGACAATCTTAGCATTCCGGTCACCGACCACGCCGAGCGGAACATAGTCATCACCATATTGCACAATGAATTGAACGGCGCGTAAAGTACCTTCATCGATAACCGGATTGATACGTTGCCGGTATGATCGGCCAATAATGTCCCAATCGGATCTTTTTTTCACGGAAGCCTGGCGATCATTGATCAAGGTGGTTTCAATCGTCATATCCACGCTACGAAAATAATACCCGGCGCTCAAACGAATTTCACGCGCTTTGTAATAATCGAAATAATCGCGATAACCGGTAAACGGAAGCATTTGTCCCATCCATACGGCGTAGTTATCCGAATCAAAACGCGGCGTTACGCCGGCATAGAACGACACTTTGACAAAATGAACAAAGCGCCGCCCCCAACGGTATTCAGCGCCGGTACCGTAAAATGGATCTTTGAGCGCAGTCGCATAGCCGCCTCGAATAAAAGCTTTCCATGTCCGGTTAAATTCGTGTTCATATTTTAATCCCAATCGCCCTCCTTCGACACGGTTAAAACCTAACTGAGGCGAAAGATCGTTGGTCAGTTTTTTAAAAGCGCTCTTCGGTTTAACATTTTCAGCAGCGACGCTGTCATTATAGTCGTCTTCCATTTTGACATACTTAGACAACATACCGGTCGGCTTGAACGCTTTAGCAAAAGAGTCGCCGCGTTTAATACCTGCATAAGCCGAATCCTCACGCTCGGAAAGCGGAATAAAAACACGGGCAGAATCAAATTGATTAGGTTTTTGCAAGGCAACTGAATCAACGACCATCCGGCGTTTTTGCTTGTAAAGCGAATCCGGCATTGATTGATTGATCAAATAATCATTAAATGCGCTTACCTGACCATACTTGATCAATGGAAATTCCAATCCCGGTAACCCGATCTTGGTTAAACCATTCATTCGGATATCAACGGGCAACCAATATTCACGACCAAAATTACTGAATTGCTGTTTATACGCAACGTCCCATTGGCGGATGGGCATCGGGAAGATCGCAAATTCGGACGGTTTCAAATCAACCGCAATCAGCACTGAATCGGCATCGAGCACAGAAACCGTTCCAACAAAGGTTGGCTGTAATTTACTTTTCGTATTAACCCGAATGTCATAGACAATGCGACCGTCTAAGTTGCGCTGACCTATTAGTTTGAAATCGTAATATGAAAGAGCGTCAGGATGTGTTGGCCCGACAAACCGGGAATTCTGGATGGTCACGTCGTCATCATAAAAATTAACCACTGCGTCTTCGAGGGAAAATGCCAAGTCTTTGGGATTAACGTTTTTTGTAGCACGTTTTGATTTGATCACGGCACGAATACCTTTGATACGATCCCAATACATATCGCCGAGCGATTCGGAGAGCATAACAATGCCCGAATCATTTTCAAGACTAAGACGGGAATAAACGTCCGCTTTGAAATTCTTTAATTTGCCAAACCATCGCTGTTTCTTGGCTATAACATTGCGCATCAGAAAAACGGCTGGATCTTCGCCGGTAATCACAACATTTTGCATTTCAATCGGAGACGGTTTGAGTTCAATATCCACCTGTGATGAAAAATCGGAGTTGATCGTAATTCGTTTCGATTCATAACCGATATAACGAATCAAAATGACGGCCGGCAGGTGTTCAATTTTAAGAATGTAACGACCTTCCCGGTTAGTAATCGCACCCTGATAGGTACCTTCAATTTGAAGATTAGCTGCCGGTAATGCGTCACCGTTCGCTGCATCGCGTACGTAGCCAGTAATCGTCGTTTGAGCCAAAGCAGAAGAAACAAAAAGTAAGATAAAGATAAATTTTAGCATTGGAATAGGCACCTTGTAGTATTGGTTACGTATTTAAGACAAAAATGTCGTGAAAATGTTGCAATTTTAAAATCAAAATTTCTCTTGCAAATGCTCTCATTGATTTGAATATTAATATGTTTAATACCGCTCTTACTATAAGAATACATTCCTACCTGTGATCATGAGCAAAATATACAACGAATTGACCGCCTAACAACCTTATTACAATTAATTAATAAGAGCAATTAAAGAGACAGTACACACTACATTCGTTGTAAAAGGTAGAGGGAAATCATCCACTTATTCTTCCCAACAGGATGATATAATTTCGAAAGACAAGTATGAAGCGTCTGATTTGTTTTGGAATGATCATTATTTTTATTTCTCAAGATTTATGGTCTCAACAATTTCTTTTTGAGCACCTAACTATAGATGAAGGTTTATCACAAAATACCATACTGTGCATGTTCAAAGACAGTGAGGGTTTTATATGGATTGGCACTCAGCATGGCCTCAATCGTTACGATGGATACCAGTTTCGTGTGTTTTTATCGGATCCGTCGGATTCTACATCCATTTCTAACGACTACATTAGCGCTATTTATGAAGATCAGTACGGTTTGATATGGGTTTGTACAGACTATGGCCTGTGCAGTTTCGATCGAAATACGGAAAAATTTACCCGCTATCTGCACGATCCATCCGACGAACACAGTATTAGTGACAATGTGTGCTTACGATTAAAGAGTGTCGCGATGGAAAATTGTACATTGGCACTGAAAACGGCGGACTTGACATCTGGGACAGAGAAACTAACCGTTTTGCACACTACCCTCCCAACAGCATAGATACAACTTTCTCCGGTGGTAGACGAATACGTGCTCTTTGTGAGGATTCTAAAGGGCAGCTTTGGGTGGGAACTTGGAACGGGTTGAGCAAATTTGATCGACAAACGCATACTTTTAAGAATTACTTTCCCGATCCCAGTAATCCTAACAGTTTGGCGGGCAACAGAGTTCGAGTAATAACTGAAGACCGTAACAGCAATCTTTGGATTGCCACATGGAACGGACTTAGCCAGTTTGATCCGGAAAACAACCGTTTCCATAACTACCGTAACGATCCTGCTGATTCCAATAGTCTAAGCAATAATAACATTAGATCTATGATATTGGATGATAATCGTCTCTGGATTGGAACGTATAGTGATGGCTTAAACGTATTCGATTTATCGACCAAACGTTTCACACGTGTCAGAAATAATCCTTACGATTTAAAGAGTTTAAGTACTGATCGTGTCTTCAGCTTGCTCAGTGCGGATGATATCGTGTGGGTCGGTTGTAGCGACGGCGGTGTTAATAAATTAGTATTGGACAGAAAGTTTACATCCTTCAAAAAAGATATTACAAAATCTCAATGGCTGAACAGCAATAGTATTACTTCTTTCTGTGAAGACAAGTCCGGTATTATTTGGATCGGCACTTTAGGTGGGAGCGTCAATATTTTTGATTCTAAAAACGAAAATTTCCAGAAAGCGCCTCAATTTCTTCGCCGATTCTCAAATATTTTTACCATATACAAAGATACAGAGGGCTCCTTTTGGCTTGGAAATCTTGATGTGGAACAATATACCTTTAATCCATCAGATAGTTTTTCCATCAGCCTCAACCAAATTCAGGAAGTATATGAGGATCGTTCAGGTATGATTTGGGTTGGAACATACGGAGGCGGGCTGAATATTTTCGACCGAAAAGAAAAAAAATTTGAAAGATTTACGTTGGCGGACAGTTCCAGCCTCAGAGCCGATTTTATTCATTTTGTCTATGAAGATCGAAAAGGCTCGATATGGATTGGAACCGAAGGTGGAGGATTAAATTTATTTGATCGTACATCTAAAACTTTTAAAAAATACATCCATTCTGATAACACTTCTTCTATCAGCAATAATTTTGTCAGGGCGATCTTCGAAGATTCCTCCGGATACCTATGGTTAGCAACCAATTGGGGCTTAAATAAATTCGATCCGATACAGAATTCGTTTAGGGTTTATCTAACCGGAAGAGATTTATCCAGTAATCACTTTGAGGGAATGGCTTGGGATGGGCATCATTCATTGTGGCTGAGTTCAAAAGATGGCGTGTTGTGTTTCGATATGTTCACAGGATCGTATCATCAATATAGTACGGGAGACGGTTTATCCAGTAAAGAATTCAATAACGATGCATTTCTTAGAGCTTCAGATGGAAAAATTTATTTCGGATCCATCGAAGGCTTTACAGTTTTTTCATCCAGATAGCATTCGAAATAAAACCAAAATGTCCCCGGTTGTTCTAACGTCACTTAAAGTCCTCAATAAGGAAAGGTCTATTCAACGGCTTCGACCCGGATTTCCGGCACAAGTGGATTTGTCTCACGAAGAATATGTCATTTCATTTGAGTTTTCATCTCTTGATTATTCAACTCCGTCCGTAAATCAATATGCTTACAAGCTGGAAGGATTCGATGAAGAGTGGATTTTCAGTGACTCCCGACACCGGATTGCCACTTATACTAATTTGGAACCTGGTGATTATACCCTTTACGTAAAGGGATCTAACAGCGACGGTATTTGGAATGAAGCGGGAACTTCCATGATGATCCGGGTACATCCAGCATTTTGGCAGACACTATGGTTTAAAGGATTGATGTTTACGATTATAATAGGAACCGTTTGGCTTATGTACCGTTCACGTATCCAACGATTTCTTGAGATCGAAAGATTAAGAGCAAAGATTGCAAGCGATCTACATGACGACGTCGGCTCGACATTGACTAATATTTCAGTTTATTCAGGTTTACTGCGAACAGGCATTCCTATGGCAGATAAAGTGAATGTGTTGAGTCAAATTGAGGGCTTGACACGTGAAGTTGTTCAGGCAATGAGCGATGTTGTATGGTCGATTGATGCCAGAAATGACCATTTTGAAAGTTTAGTCAATAGGATGAGCGAATTTGCCCACCGTATGCTTGGGCCGCTTGATATTGAATTCAAAATGAATATTCAAGGTGACCGGCAGATGCCTAGCGCTCCTCAAATACGGCAAGTTATTTATTTGATCTTTAAAGAGGCCATTACAAACATCGTTAAACATTCCGGGGCAACCAAAGTCGAAACGCAATTACAATGGAAAAAAGATTCATTTATCATGCAAATAAAAGACAACGGCGTTGGCATAAAGATATCAAAAGAATCAACGGGACATGGGACAAGAAATATGAAAGCGCGGGCAGAAAGTATAGGAGCCATTTTATCAATTGATCATCTGAATGGTACGGTAATCGAACTGCAACTCCCCTCTTTGCAATACGGCAAAAAAAAATTAATAGACACGGATCAGTTTTTTCGATATTTCAATCAATATCTTGCAAAAAAACAGTAAGTGATTTCCCTTGAATTACCCGTACATAAATTTAATATTTGAAAAAATTTTACCTTATTAACTAATGACTATGAAAAACTTATTTCAGCGTGAAGCGATGAATGAAATTTTGAGCCGCATTGACCGCCTGAGCCCTCAGAGTCAACGCCAGTGGGGTAAAATGGACGTTGCTCAGATGCTCGCCCACTGCGTTGTGTCAATGGAAGTTGCGACCGATCAGAAATATCTACCATGGATGTTTATAGGCAAAGTTCTTGGCCGATTTTTCAAATCAAATTTTGTCGATGAAAAACCTTTTAAAAAAAACAACCCTACTCATTCTACTTTTATTATGACAGGTCAACACGATTTTGCAGCCGAAAAAGAACGCTTGAAAAATCTTGTGCGGCAATTTACCGAAGGCGGCGAAGTCAAATGCACCAAACATCCGCATGCGTTTTTCGGACCGCTGACTGAAATGGAATGGGCAACCGGAATGTATAAACATCTTGATCATCACTTACGCCAATTCGGTGCGTAAACTACACGGTATCTGACTATTTAAAAGATGAATTATATCGGGTAGGCTTTTACTTTTACCGAGAATTTCTTGTTTGGAGCCGATGGAAATTGAGTTTGAGTACAAGCAAAACTTTTGTTTTCGATATACACGGCACTCATTGTATTGGAAACATGGTATAAATGTTTGTGCTTCTCCTGAGGGATCCCATCTAAAATTCCTTTTAATACGGAATGCCGGACTGTTTCAGTCGTAAACCCGTAATCATGCCAGACGATAACCGATGTGATATCCCGCCGTAATCCAAACGTCTTTTTCGTGTCATTCAACACGCCTTCGTATGTATGATCTCCGTCGATAAAAATCAGGTCAAATTTCTTTCCAAGTGAAAGAAAATCGAAAGTGAACGAATCGTGCAGTATTTCGGTTACATTTTTGACGCCCTTTGAAAAAACACCATGCAAATCAATGAATGCCGCAGGTATGTTTTTAAGACGCATTTCGTCAGGCGATAATGTGATCGACGTGCAATGATCCGCACATTCGGCCACATTGACAATACTTTCGCCACGCCATGAACCGATTTCAAGGTATTCACATCTTTCATAATTTTTTGCAATTTTTTTTAACAGCATGATATCCGTCACTAGCGAGGTTCCTTCAAGGAAACTATACGTCGACAGTCCTTCTTCAAAATCCGGAAAGAGTTCAAACAGATCGATGGTTGGCAATTGCTTAATACCATAGCGATCGAGTAGTTCTTTCTCAAATTGACGCTCATGGATTACATTAACGCCTTCATTAACAACTGAAAAAAGATGTTTTAAAAGCAGTTCCAATTTCCGGATTTTTTTCATTTTGCTATCAAGTCTGATGGATAATTGATTTTTTCGAACGAAGTATATAAAAAGGTTTTGATGAAAGAAAAGAAATCTTTACGACGATACTTCATGCCGGTCCCCATGGCTTTTCGGAGTCGAAACAACCAGAAAACGAACATCCCGATCGGAGTCATTTCTAAATTGATGCGGTGTACCGGGTTCAATCACAATGCCTTCCCCTGCACTCAGTTGGACAATGTCGTCATTGATTTTCAGAGTCCCGGTTCCGTTTAAAATATAAAAAAACTGCGTTGCCTGATCGTGATAATGGTTCTTTTCAGATGCGCCGGCCGGAACGATTTCTTCGATTACCGATAATTTGTCCGACTTGACCAAATGATAACCATCGCAATGATCGCCCCATTGATAATGTTCGGCTGTTTTAGTGGAAATAGCTTTCATAAACGTCGTTCCTACTTCACACCCTTATTCGCGTCCCACGAACCTTGTTGTTTACGAATATAAATAATCTGGCCGATGTGATAAGCGTTGTGAGCGCCGATATGGGCAATAGTGCTGTACCATTTTTGTAATTTCGCGTCATCGGATGTTTCTACAATCTTTTCCCATGCTTTTAAAACACTATCGGCTTTAGCAATGGTTGCCGGCCATGTTTCTTTGGTCACGGCTGTGAATGTTTCATCGTTCATTCCTGTAAAATCCGGCACTGAAGCATTATTAAATCTTTTCAGCGACCGTTCATTCCAGAAAATCAAATGCGTCGCCAATTGAGCGACGGAATGATTGCCTTTGCCATCCGTCCAATTGGCCTGATCCGGCGTCAATCCTTCCAAAGCGATATTTAGCGGCACAAACCAATCTTTTTGGTCATGCGTGGTTTTGAGTTGTTCAAGCAGAATGGATTTTAGAGTCGGAATTTCGTCTTTTTGTGATTGAGC
>JAIBAF010000040.1 GCA_019695335.1 bacterium | reverse complement strand
TTGGCCGCCTTCCGGCGCACTGCTTCCCCGCAACGCGATGTGATCGGACGCTTGATCCACAGCGGCAACTCTGCCATTTCACCGACGTCGCAAATTTATTTCAGAGATATCTACGATCATCTTATTCGCGTCAACGAAGCCATCGAATCCTACCGTGACATGATTGGCGGAATTTTTGACGCGTATTATTCAATTCTGTCTAATCAACTCAATGAAAATTCTCTCCATGTCAACGCCATTATGCAACGACTGACTATTATCACAACGATTTTTATGCCGTTGTCGTTTATCGCAGGCGTGTATGGGATGAATTTTGATAACATGCCGGAATTAAAATGGCAATATGGATATCTATTTTCAATTATGTTGATGATTTTTGTTTCCGTGACGATGTATTTTTTCTTTAGAATGAAACGATGGTTCTGACAGAGATTTCTGTTTTCTTTCACTTCAGGATTTATTAAAATCTTAAAAGAACAACCGAAGGAGTTTATGCGATGATTTCCAAAAAATTACAAGAAGCAATCAACAAACAGATCAACAACGAATTTTATTCCGAATATCTTTACCTGTCGATGGCGGCATATTTTGATGCGGAAAATCTGGACGGAATGGCCCATTTTTTCTACGTTCAGACCAAAGAAGAGAACGTGCACGCGATGAAATTGTTTAAATTTTTAGTCGAGAAAGGCGGACGCGTCAAGCTGCATGCCATCGACGCACCGAAAAGCGAATTTAAGTCAGTCATTGAACCTTTTGAAATGGCGCTCAAGCATGAACAGCATATTTCCAAATGCATTGACGACTTGATGGATACCGCCATCAAAGAAAATGATCATGCCGTGATCAGCTTTTTAAAATGGTTTGTGGATGAACAAGTAGAAGAAGAAGCGACGGCAGAAAAATTACTGTATAAAGTAAAATTGGTCAAAGGAGAAGGCCAAGGTCTTCTGATGCTGAATAACGAATTAGCCGCGTACACGCCTAAAAAAACAGGAGCAGAAGGAGAAGTTTAAAATAGTAATCCCAAAACCTATTTTGTCATAATTTTACGCAACGAATTTCTATAAACGTTTTCCAATTCGTTCACGGAGCAGTCGATCCATGAGTTGATCTGCAAACGTGTCCCGCCGACTTTTCCAATCTTTACAACATCGACTTTCTTATTCGACGCCATTTTTGCGAAAACATCGGCATTTTCCGGCGCAACCGAAATGACAATTCGTGATTGGGATTCCCCGAACAAAAGAAAGTCCGGACGTATCGATTCGTTTAGCTGAATCTGAGCGCCAATAACATGCCCCGTCTTGCCCTGGAAACAAGCCTCAGCCAGCGTAACCGCCAGCCCGCCATCTGAAACATCATGTGCCGACCTGATCAGCTCTCTATGAATGGCTTCGAGTACTAATTCTTGAATCAGTTTTTCATACTCTAAATTGATTTCAGGAACTTTTCCGGCAACTTTCTGATGAATGACTTTGAGATATTCGCTGCCACCAATTTCAGCTTCATTTTTTCCTATCAAAAAAATCACATCGTTTTCATTCTTGAACCATTGTGTCGTTACAAATTTTAAGTCATCGACAATTCCCACCATCCCGATCGTCGGCGTTGGATAGACGGCACGGCCAGGGCTTTCGTTATAGAAACTGACATTGCCGCCTGTCACCGGTGTTTCCAATACACGGCAAGCATCCGCCATACCGCCGACAGCCTCTTTGAAAAGCCAATACATTTCAGGTTTGTACGGGTTGCCGAAATTAAGACAATTTGTAATAGCAGCAGGATGTCCGCCCGAACAAACCACATTCCGTGCCGCCTCTGCAACGGCAATTTGTCCGCCTTTACGGGGATCTAAATAGACATAACGCGCATTACAATCGACTTTTACTGCAAGAGCTTTGTTCGTGCCTTTGATGCGTATAACCGCGGAATCACTGCCCGGATGTGTTACAGTATTACTCCGCACCGAGGAATCATACTGTTCATATACCCAGGCTTTATTGGCAATATTGGGCGATCCGAGTAACGATGTCAGAACGGAATTATAATCTTTTGGTTCGGAAATGTGATGGGTATTAAACGATTGGAGTTCATCTAAATAAATTGGTCGTGATGTTTCACGAATGTAAACAGGAGCGCCGCCACCCAATACCAGTGTCTCGGATGGAATTTCAGCCAACGTTTTGCCGTGAAATTTCACACGTAACATGCCGTCGTCCGTAACACATCCGATGATCACGCCGTGAAGATCCCATTTTTCAAATATCGCCTGAATATCTTGTTCATGCCCTTTTTCGACAACCAATAGCATTCGTTCTTGGCTCTCGGACAACATAATTTCATACGGCGTCATCTTATCTTCACGAATGGGAACTTTGGTGAGTTCTAACTCAATACCACAACCACCTTTCGCACTCATTTCGGAACTGGAACACGTAATGCCTGCGGCACCCATATCCTGAATGCCAACAACGTAGCCGGTTTGAATCGCTTCCAATGTCGCTTCAAGCAAAAGTTTTTCCGTAAAAGGATCGCCGATTTGTACGTTCGGGCGTTTCAATTCAGAAGCTTCTGAAATTTCTTCCGATGCAAACGTTGCCCCGTGAATGCCGTCGCGCCCAGTAGAGGATCCGACGATCATCACCGGATTGCCAACGCCTTTGGCAATAGCGCTCGCCGTCTGATCATGCCGGACAATGCCGACCGCCATGGCATTGACAAGAGGATTTTCAGCATAACAATCTTCGAAATAAACTTCACCGGCTACAGTCGGAACGCCGAAACTATTGCCGTAATCTCCGATACCTTTCACCACATTCGCAAACAAATACCGTACATGTTCGTCATCAAGATTGCCGAAACGCAACGAATTCAGTGAAGCAATCGGACGAGCGCCCATAGTAAAAATATCACGCATGATTCCACCGACGCCCGTGGCCGCACCCTGATACGGTTCGATAGCCGAAGGATGATTATGACTTTCGATTTTGAAAGCAACGGCATAACCGTCGCCGATATCGATCAATCCGGCATTTTCTTCACCGGCGCCTTTCAAAACATGTTTCCCTTGTTTCGGCAATGTTTTTAAAATGGCAATTGAATTTTTGTAACTGCAATGCTCACTCCACATCACGCTAAAAATTCCCAGCTCGGTAAAAGTTGGCGTACGCCCGAGAATATCGATGATTTTTTTGTATTCATCTTCGAGCAAGCCGTGCTCTAGCGCTAATCCTAAACTTACTTGCGGTTCATACAATTCATTAAGTTGCAATACTGTTGCCGTATGCATTCGTACTCCTCTATATAATTCGATTATAATTCTTAATATCCAATGCCCATACGCGCTCTCCGCAGAACCGGTCACCTTCCGGACAATACGGACGGATATCGGCCAGATGACGGATACCGCACGGAGGTAACAGAAATTTACCAATCTCGGGATTGATAGTGCGAATCTGTTCCACTTCATCCACCGATGCACGCCAGATTTCTTCCTGTGCAAGATAACACAAACGCATCGACATTTTATGATGCAGGTTCAGCAAATCGGAAGACTCGGTAAATCGTACAGCAACGGCATTTGGTAAAAGATACATGATAAATTCGTCGGCTACGTTCATCTTCTTCAACCGCCGCATGGCATCCCATGTTTTTTCCATCACTTCCGCATAAAACGATTGAGAGGCCTGATCTTGTTCAATCAATGCCGGTGTGATGTAATCCGGCTCGTCAGAAAAATGGGCCATCAAGATCGGACGTGAAGCCGGCGTCATGCGATGACGCTGATCCTGTGAATCAGCCGCATGACTCAGTTTTTTCCTGAACGTATAATGAGGATGAAACATGGCACGTGACAATTTAGATAAGGTCGACAAATTCAGCGATTCGCCGAAAATTTTATTTTGTGAAGGATCCAGTACTTTCCGAATGGCGTCCGTGTCGCTCATTTCTTTCTGAGTCAATCCCAGAACTTCCCTTACGCTTTGCGCCAGAATCGCTTCGTTATGAACTTTGTAATCAACGAGTTTTGAAATCCTTCCATCCAAACTTTGATCAAATTCTTCTAAAAAGATTTTACGTGGAGTCTGTTCGTAATGGCTTCGGTTGTCTGTAAATAATTTATGCTCGGGCGTTTCTTCCAATGGTAATTCTTCTTCGAGAACAATTTTATACAACGGATCAAAACGTAAAAGTTCCTGCACCATTTTTTCGATCACGATTTTCTGTTCGAGCGGCGTGTCGAATTGATTGCATAAGCGATAATAACGCAGAAGTGTAATTCCACTGATGGTGTGATACATGTAAGCAAAAGCCGATACAGGGATCACATACCGCGCAATTTCCTGGCATTTTTTCTGAATGTCTTTCGAGTGTTTTTCTTTATTTTTCAATCGTGCAGGAAAGCGCTGGAAATAAGCCGCCTCGGCAGCCGGTTTGAGCAGCGTGTTTAATTTGCCGTATGCGGCCATTTGAAATTCAACCGTATCGCGGTACAACTGCAGCGCCTCTCCGCTCAACGGCGGCACGGCAAAATTCCCGGCTTTGATTTCGACGTAACGTTGGCTTACCTGTTCGGAATTATAATACGGATGGCTGTGAAGAAAACTCCAGATGAATTGCCGCGAAATATTCGAAAGTTCAAACTGAAAATAAGCGTGTGAAAATACTGTGTGATGGCCGGCGTGATAAACGCTCTGCGCCAGCGGAAAATGTTTGTCGCTGATCTGACTGTCTTTGATAATGCCCTTCGAGGAATAACATGTCCGGGCGGTGGCGATCGCATTTTGAAAAGGCGTCGTAAACGCTTTGGAGAGAACAACGGTGGGTTCAGGAGAATGGAAGGTATTCAATACAATTTACCTTTGATCGGTCATTAAGAATTGGTCCACTTTGGTTTCCGTTTTTCCTGAAATGCTTTCAATGCTTCCACGCGATCGTTAGTGGGAATCACGGCATTATAACATTCATTTTCAATTTCCAATCCGTTCTGCAGGGATGTATTCAGACCCAGCCGTACCGCTTTTTTGGCTTGACGTACGGCAATCGGCGCATTCGCCATAATCTCTTCTGCAAGTTGTTTGGCCGTTGCATGAAGCTGATTTTTGGCCGTTACCATCGTTGCAACGCCGTGGTGGAGCGCTTCGTTTGCGCTAAATATTCGTGCCGTTAAGATCCACAAAAGCGCGTTGGAATAACCGATCAACCGCGGGAGGCGCTGTGTTCCGCCGGCACCGGGTATGATACCCAGCGCAGTTTCTTTCAAACCAATTTTTGCATCGTCGGACAGAATCCGAAAATCGCAAGCCAGCGCCAGTTCACATCCCCCGCCTAGCGCACTGCCATTGACGGCGGCAATTGTCGGAATTTCAATATCTCCGATAGCGTGAATAACGCCGCCGATGACGTGCTTGACAAAATATTTGACATCGTCTAACGACATATCCTGGCGCTCTTTTAAATCGGCGCCGGCGCAAAAAGTATCCATATCGGATTTTAAAATCATGACGCGCGCCGATCGATCGTCGCGAATCCGTTCACATACACCGGACAATTCTGTCAGCAGAGCTTTATTCAATGCATTGACTTTCGGCCGGTTGAGAACTACCGTCACCAACCCGTTTTCATTTTCATATTTCAAATGTTGAAATTCCAAGGATCCTCCGTTGTCATTTAAACACGGTGCATAGCATTAAAAACTTCTTCATGTTGAGCCAAAATGCGGATATTCAGCTTGACACTTGTTTCAGACAAGCGTTCTTTGATAATTCCGAATGGACACACGGCATTTTTAATATCAACCAACATAATCAGCGTAAAAAAATCTTGCATGATTTTTTGACTAACATCGAGAATATCACAGCTGCAATTGGCCAGCGTTTCCGAAATACTCGAAATAACGCCCGGCTGATTTTTGCCAAAAGCTGTAATAATAATGCGTCCTTCGGTTTTGTTAAGATATTGGAATGTACTGTGATGTTCGCTCACATATCCTGCGGATCCTTCGAGTCGCTTGACAGTTTCCAGGACAATTTTTTTAACTAATTCAGGATCAGCCGATTGACCTAACTGTCGTTTGGTTTCCTCCACAATTCGGCGCAAACGATCTTCAGTCATTTCCATACGATTTTTCTCCGTTAATATTTCAATTGGATGCGGATGGTCGTGCCTTCGCCGGGTTTACTTTCTTTGACAAAAATTTTCCCGCCATGATAATCCTCGATAATCCGTTTAGCCAGGCTTAGTCCCAGTCCCCATCCGCGTTTTTTGGTGCTGTAGCCCGGGCGAAAAATGTTTTCATGATTTTTGATCGAAATACCTCGGCCGTTGTCTCGAATGTCCAGGCATAGATAGCCGTTATGCGTAAACAAAGTCAATGCAATTTTACCTTCTTTTTCTTCGATGGCATCCAAAGCGTTTTTTATAACATTTTCGATTACCCAGCCGAACAACTGCGGATTACAATGCGCCATCGCGCTCGTCCGATAATCTTCTTCCAAAAGAACTTTTTTGCCAAGCTGCGGCACGCGATTACGGAAATACTGAACGATGTCGGAAATAATCGGAATTAAATCCTGGTATTTTAAATCCGAAGCTGAGCCGATCTGTGAAAATCGAGCGACAACTTTATCCATTCTCTTCAGATCGATATCAAATTCGTTCAGAATTTTAGTTGCATTCTCTCGGCCATCGGTCTCTTGCCTGAGCAATTCAACCCAACCCATCAGCGACGACAACGGTGTGCCTAATTGATGCGCCGTTTCTTTTGCCATCCCAATCCAAATCGAACGCTGTTCACTACGCTTAATATTGCTAAAACCGATATAACCGATCAGAATAAAAGAACCGACAACGGCAATTTCGATAAACGGAAGCCAGCGTAATTCTCTGATTAATTTGGAATCCGTATCATAATGAATATATCCCAACACGGTGTTTTCAAAGCGAATCGGAAGCGGTTCGTTCTCTTCATCCATTCGCTGAATAATCGCTTTGATCTTATCGATATTTTCCTGCGTCGGCGCTTCCGATTCTACTTCCACGATATTGCGCCATGACAAAGGATTGCCGTCAGCATCGGTATTGACTATAGGAAAATCGATTCTTTTAATGACTTCGTCAAAAACAAAACTATATTCGGCTTCCGGATCTTCTTGCCCGATACGTGCAATTAATTGTGCATAAATTTTTACGATATGACGCGAGTCGTCCCTGAGTCTCTCTAAAATATATTGCGTGTAGGCAATGACACCAAGAATAATCAGCACGGCCAATATAAACAAACCGCTTTTAATGTTGACCGAAAGCCGGTAAGGATTGCTGACTTTAATGCGGTGTTGTTGAGCCATAATCAAACCTATTGGCGGAGCGGCATTACGACCAAGGCGTTGGAAATGTTACGTTCAAGCCCTCCGCCCGACGGACGGTTGGCCAATTGGCCGCGAATCCGCATGGTCGTCGAACCTCCGCCGTCGAGATTCAGCGCATCCTCGCAACCCAATTCGATCATCAATTCCGCCAAATCGTCCAGCGACATACCGACGCTGTAATTCGGCTGATCGCCGTCAACGCATACCAAAAAAATCGATTCGGCCGAATACCCTACAGCCGTTCGGGCATTGGCATCCGTATAAAAACTTGTTCTATTGACTTCGCTTGCAATCATATTCTGTTTTTTTCTAACCAAAAGCGGGAAACCACCGATCAAAGTTGGAATGCTGCCGTGTGCAGGTTCGCTTTCAATACTGATTGTTATCGACTGCCCTAATCGCAAATCGCGAATAATATTTTTGTAAATGTCGCCATGAAACGACAAAACAGCGGTACTATCCGTAATCGAATGATTTCCGGTCGAGTCGATATCCAAAAGCTTGTATTCCGCACTGTTACCAACGATCATCCCGTTCGTTGGCTTTCTCAAAACCAGTTCGACTCCGTATGGATTAGTCCCAGACGAAGTTCCATAATAGGCATTGTAATAAATAATTTCTTTATCTTGCCGCGGGCGGTTAAATCCGTTAATGGTAAACGATTTTTCATTATTCAGAAAAACTTGCCCGGTAAAATGGACGCGATCGATAAATATTTCTTTGCCAGCTACTCCAAGGGCATACCATGATTCGGCGCCGTCTTTGACAGGCTCGCCTTCACTGATTTGTGCCCCTGACGGAGCCCCTTCTTGTGAAAAAAAATCGCCATTGATGGCTGCCAAAGGTTCGATGCCAGTTAAAGCTTCGGACAAGGGCATCGTTGCTCGTAAAAATCGGCCCGCTTTGATTGCCTGTAAGCCAACAACTGCACGGTCTCTGTGTATTTCGACAACATGGATATAATTAGGAGCAGCCGGGCGGTGAATGACCGTATAGTAAACCCCCGGATATATTTCTGTTGTCTTGCGGGTATCTTCGGAAGCACAGCCAAATGGCACGATCGTCAGGAGAAAGCAACCCAGTAAAAAACCGCCAGCGGCTATGACATGAAATATATTCCTGCGCAAAAGTCTCCGGAACTTTACTTCGTAATAAAAATTATTTACTTTTCATTCCATCGATTCGATGGTCACCACGGGCTGATCATCACGAAAACGCAACCGCAAACGCCGATGTACTTTAACGTCAAATATATCATCAGAAAGCTCGCAACAGGCCAAAATTACACCACCCTGATGTTTTCCAAAAGCAGCATTTAAATGATCTTCAGCCGCAAAATAAACACTGGTGTATTGGTCTTCTTTAACAATACGTACGTCGCGGTCGGAATCGGAAAAATCATAATATACTGTGGGTGTCGAAATTGTCGACATGTTAAATCCGATAGTAATGCTAATAAACCGGCAATGAAACGGTAAAATAAGTCTATTGCCATAGGTCAAAGCTTTCTTATTTTGAGCTACGCATGATTTTATAGATAAATCTTGCATGAAACCTCCCTTAATTTGGACCATTATTAGTCGGCTAAGTATCTTAAAAAACCCTCTCTTTTTCAATAAAAATTTTGGAAGGCACAGAAGCTCATTTGTATAAACAATGGTCTCCGGCAACCTTACTCATTATATCCTGTCTCATCATCACCTTGTATGTATTGTATGCTTACAACGTACGTGGGTCATTTTTTGGACAAATAATTACGCGTTCTCAAATAAACCTTTTACAATATTACCGACCCCTTTCTTCTGAAAAATACTTCCCTGCACCGAACATGTATTTGAAAAAGATTAATCCTGATCATCGCGGATCTTTAAACCCTGTTTTACATTCGCCAAGTTCTCGCAAAATTGCGCTGACTTTTGATGCGTGTTCTACTTTGCTCCCAAGCCGTGTCGACAGTACCGTCATAGAAATACTTATTCGCACTGGAGCCCCGGCCACTTTGTTCCTCGGCGGAAAATGGGTTCAGGATAGACCGGACGACGCGCGATTTCTAGCGACCATTCCCTTTTTTGAAATCGGGAATCATAGTTATCTCCACGGGCATTTGACACGTGTATCGGATGAACGGCTGCAAGATGAAATTCGATGGACGCAAGAAATTATTTACACAGTCACAGGTGTGGTTCCGAAATTTTTCAGACCTCCTTATATTGAATATGACGACCGGGTAATTCAAACAGCAGCCGCACTGGGACTCACAACCATCGTCGGCGATATCCCATCCGGCGATCCTGATCCCCATGCCACAAAAGAAAGGCTTATAACACAGATTCTCAACGGAGTTAAGAGTGGTACGATCGTTATCATGCACATGAATAAAGGCGGTAAACATACAGCCGAGGCATTGCCGGAAACGATTCGCTTGTTGCGCGAAAATGGATATGAGTTGGTAACAATGAGCGGGTTATTAGAAAATCAGGATCAGGTGTTGGGCGGCAATACAATAGGCGGCTCTTTGGGTAATATAAAATAAAAAGTTGATCCGAACCCGGATTTACTTTTAAACCAGATACTTCCCCGGTGCAATTCAACAATATATTTAGCCGTGTACAATCCAAGCCCGGTACCGGTCGTCATGTCCGATGAACTTAGCCGCCCGTATTTTTTAAAAATAACGTTTTGTTTCTCAGCCGGAATGCCGACACCGCTGTCTTTGATTCGCACCTGAACCTGTTCGCCTTTGTCTTCCAATTCGACTGAAATCCTTGTATCCGATCGGGAAAATTTAATAGCATTGCTTAATAAATTATCCATTACACGGCTTATTTTATTTCGATCGCATGCAATGGTAAAATTAGCTTCATTGAACTTCATTGAAAAGCTAACCTGTTTTGCAACGGCTGTCGGGCGTTGCAATTCAATCCGGTCACGAATCAGTTCTTTTAAATCACACATTTCATATTTAAGCTCTGACTGACCAGCTATAAGCTTCGATTCGTTGAGTTGTTCTTGCACCATCGCTCGCAAATTACTGGCGCTTCGCTTAATGATTTCTAAAAATTTTTTCTGATTGGAATCAAGCGAGCCACCGGTAATATCATTGAGCAATACATCGGCTGATTGTTTAATGTTGTCTAATGGACTTTTAAAATCGTGAACCAATTTACTGAAAAAGTCCGATTTTAAATTTTCTAATTCGCGCAGTTGTTCGGTCATTGCATTAAAAGCCGCCAAAAGCTCTTCCATTTCTTTAAATCCTTTGGCTGGAACATGCGGTTGCAATTTACCTTGTGCAACTTCCTGAGCAGCCGATTTAAGTACCCTGAACCCCGACAGAATCTGCCGAACGTCGTGAGTGAGAATGACAACAAATATTAATGTCACTATGAGAATGCCGTAGCTCAACCAATTCATAGAATGGCTGATTTCATTGATCGTATTGATACGTACAATCGTATTTTGATTGCTTATATGCTCAAAGGTATTCAATCTGGCCAGCATAGAATCTGATAATGCACTGATCCATCGATCGAATTTCGTATTAAAATTGCGCGCATGACGGGCATCGGCTGCTGTTCTTTGTTTTTCAAATAAATCACCAATTTGCTTTTCAAAAATTTTCAGATCATTAATTTGTAGAATCTCATTACGAAAAGCAGTTTGATTGGCTTCCTGCACTTCCGAATATCCAAGCCCTAATCCCAATACTAAACGATCAAAATTACTATTGTAGATTTTGTCAGCCGTCTGATGCCAGCGTGAAGACAGAAAAAGTAAACTATCAGCGCTGTATTGAATATCGCCCATTTCAGAGGTCATAGCGCCGATATTGTTTTCAAAATTTGTTGATCCAATGTTTGTGGCCAATACAGCAGCGAGTTTCTCCTGATTGCGTAGCCCCGAATGAATACGCTTTACTAACTGAGTACGCGAATGTTCCAGTGGCGTCAAAACATCCAATAACGTGTGAACGCGTTCCACATGATGATTGAGATAAAACCAGACAATTAACCAAAAACATAACAGAAAAAAGTAGCCCCCGTATATTTTAGTTCGTAAGGACATAGCAAGCGTACTGAATAAATGAATAAAAAAAGTCACCCTAAATTATTTCAGGGTGACTGTCATCAAAAGAGCTTTTTGGATTTGACGAGATTATGCTTTTCCGATAAGAAACAACGTCTGATTGTATTCCACGGGTTGACCGTTTTCGACAAGAATTTTGGCAACTTTACCGCTGACTTCGCTTTCAATTTCGTTCATGATCTTCATGGCTTCGATAATACACAAAGTCTGTCCCGGTTTAATAACTGTACCGACATCCACATAAGAATCCGCATCAGGAGCAGGTGAACGATAAAATGTGCCTACGATCGGCGATTTTACTTCAATAAATTCGCCTTTGTCTACTACATCGAGCGGACGCTCGGCTTGCGATTTCGTTATTGTTTCCTGGCTTTCGAATTGCAGCGGTTGAGTCGTCGGAGTGTGTTGTACTAATGGAGGTGGAAAATGGGAGGTCTGATGAGCCTGTGGTAGTACCGTCATAGCCGAAACTCCATGATTCTTACTGATACGAACTTTCAGTTTACCTTTGGCCTTCGATAATTCTTCTTCAATCTCGACTTCATTGACATTACTCTCATCAACTATTTTGATGAGTTTCTTCAACTCATTAAGATCCATCATCACCACTCCTCGAGTCGATTAATTACAAAATTTTATTTAGTGACGCGTTCCAAATATTCACCGGTACGAGTGTCGACCTTGACGCGATCACCTTCATTGATAAAAAGAGGAACATTCACGGTCGCTCCGGTTTCCAATTCAGCAGGCTTGCTACCGCCTGTCACCGTATCACCTCTTACACCCGGCGCCGTCGTTACAACTTTCAATTCAACCGTAATAGGTAATTCGATATTAACCGCATTCCCTTCATAGAAAAGGATTTTCGGTGTAATACCTTCGCGTAAATAATTGGCCGCCTCACCTACAGTCTCTACCGGTATCCCCACTTGCTCGAACGTAACATTATCCATAAAATGCATCATACTTCCATCAGAATACAAAAATTGCATTTCTTTAGCATCGGTACGAACCTCTTCTAGCTTGTCATGTGAACGGAAAGTTTTTTCAATAACACGCCCTGTCCTGACATTTTTTAATTTAGCGACTACAAACGCACGCCAATTACCAGGGTTCCGATGTTGAAATTCAGTTACGATAAATAAATTACCATCCATTAAAATAGTCATGCCCGTTCTAAAATCGCTAACTCCTGCCATGAAATTCTTATTCCTATTATGTCAAAAAAGATATTGATTATTCAAAGGTTGGCTAAAGTATCAATTCCGAGTTTGAAAGTCAAGTTTTTTATCCTCCCAAAAATTGCATAAAAACAGCTTGTTAACAAACATACAATGAATTGATTATTGTAATTATTACGTTTTTTCTTTATAATCGATTTAATCATTTTTTTCAACTAACGGGGGCAATAACTATGGTATCATACAATCAAAAAACAAAAAAAATGCTATTTGAAGTGGATTTGACAGATGCCCGATCGGTTGAGCTTTTAGGTGAATTCAATGGATGGAATGAAAATCGTCATCCACTTAAAAAAGCTAAGAATGGAAAATGGAAAATTGAAATCGCTTTGACTCCCGGTGAGCACCAGTTTTTATACAGAGTTGATCATCAACGATGGATGGCGGATGATTCAGCGCCGAAACGGAATAACGATTTTGGCACTGAAAACTCAGTTTGTATGGTTCCGGTTTCCGAAAATAAACCGAAATCCAAAACCAAAAAAAATGTCCAAAAAAAATCCCGCGTTTAAGCGGGTTTTTATCGATTTACCATAAATTGTTTGAATTGCTTACCGAAATCTTTCGGAGTCGGATAATGGGTTCCTGCCGGTGGTGACCATGCTGCCAAAGATTTTGCCCCCTCCATATCAATCGCATAACGATTACCGGATTTAAATACTTTCTTTTTCAGCACCAATTTCTCTAGTTCTTCTTTCAAAGCATTCAATGTTTTATCCGACTCGGAAATTCCAACACGTTTTGCGATAATATTCAATGAGGCCGGCATGTAATTCAATCCGTATTTCAGTATCATGTACTCGATCACAGATTATTCTCCTTCAAAGGACGGTAGAATTGTGCAGGAATTTATTGGGTTAGAAATAAAAACTATGATAGACTACTTGATCGCCAACTTTGGTTTCAACTTCTGAAAAACGTAATTGTAGTAATTGAATTCGAATACGATTTGCTAATTCTTCGTTAAACGTATTGTGGATGAATTCAATATCTTTGGGAGATCCTGATGGAGTAATAGTAAATTTTACAGCAACACGACCTGTTTTTACAGCACTGTTATTTTTAATCGATTGGAATGAATTCATGAATTTGTAATCATTCTGAGTAATGACACCTTGAATGTCACCTATATCGCGAAGCTTGCGAGCAGTCGCACGCGATTCTTTCAGTAATTCATCGGCAATTTTGCTTTTGGATATAGAAACGATCTCTCGTTTAATAATTCGACGCTCGACATCGACTTGGACATTGGCCATCGTTTGCGTTTGCCGTATGACTATTTCTTGTTTAGCGACTGACTTTTTAATAGAATTGCGAACAATATTTTTGCGCTCACTTCTGACGGACTGCAAATTTGCTGACAAGTTATTAATGTCATCTTCCGAATAGGTTTTCACTATCGCCAAGGCCTCATACGATCTTTTATTTTCGACGACAGACGTTTGTTCGCTATGGGACTGAGCAACTGATTGACTGGGTTGAAAAAGTTGCACGTCAATCTGAGGAGGATGAACGGCAATAGAATAAGTCAAGACAGTGTTTGCAACAACAGGCTGCATCAAAGTTTTGAGGATTTTAGCAGGTTTAATAATGGCCCAATTCAATAAAAACCCTGCGAACTTCCCAGCATCGTTCAGGTTTTTTGCGATAATAGAACGAATTTTATCTTTAATGCTCATTTCAACGGATTCACTGATTTCTACACTGGATTCAGCGCCGGCATATTGAAGCTTAGTGCCTACAAACAAACGCATCCGGTCTTCGAGATCAATACGGTCTTCCCAATGATCGCACTGTTCTATAAAATGCTGCATCAAAATGATTACTTTAGGCATATCCATTTTTCGCACCACGCCATTCGTGCAGTAGTCGTTAAGTTCCCCAAGGAATTCACAAAACAATGCGTCTACTTTGGGATTGCCTGAGTTTGTTTCTGCAGGGTTAAACATATTGCTCACGACCTTTGAAAGTTAATTTCAACAAATTTTTACCGTTGAACATTCAGATTCTTTATTTGTGACAATGTTGATGAATTAAGATATTCCGGATATTTCTTTTGCAAAAATTTCTTGAATTGCTTGATTACCCGATTAAGCCTAGCCCGAACCGCATCTTGTGAATTGTGCATTGCATCAGCAATGTTCTTGGTATGCAAATTCTGTAAATACAATAAGAATACTTCCTGATCAAGTGAATTCTTAAGTGATTGTACAAAAACTTTCACAATTCGTTCAAATTCTTTTAATTCAAATTCTTCGTCTGGAGTATATTGATCTGAGGAAACTGAAAAATTATCAGAAATATCCTCGTAGCCTGAAGTACGTCCTTGAAATTTTTGAATTTCACGAATATATCGAACTAAATGCTTGTTAGTAATGTTATAAATCCATGTTGAAACTTCATAGGTAGGATTGTATTCTCGCAGATTTTCCAAAACATCGAAAAAAGTATTTTGAATAATATCTTCGATCACGTATTTTTCTTGATTCGAATCTGTCCCCCGATTAAAATTAAGTTTGTACTTGATATATAAATACAAACGCTTTTTATACCGATTCCATAATTCCATCATAGCCGCTTCATGCTCGGTACCTTCAATGCTCAAACGTATTAAATCGCGCTCTTTAACCTCACACCAAACAATTTTCCCGGTTGAAGGCTTATCGGTTACAGGTTTATTGTGCATAGAAAATTTTGGGAATTTAGATGATTTTTTCCGAATAGATTTTTCAGAAAATAAAAATATTCTTTCGGATTGTATGTGATTTAGAGCACACTATAATCAAGACAAAATCATGAATAGAAAAGAATTAATTTAAGATAAGTCAAAGTAACCTGCATAAGCAAGTAATATTTTGTTTATTATAACCTTATAAAAAGGCTTCAAAAATGATTGCATTTTATGAACCTCATACTGGACAACACCTATTGCATAAAAAAGAAACAGCTGTTCCGCTAGTCGGATCAGAAGAAGTTTTGATACGTGTTAAAGCTTCCGGGGTCAATCGCGCCGACTTACTTCAGCGCCGTGGTTTGTATCCCCCTCCAACAGGCATCACTTCCATCATGGGATTGGAGTGCGCCGGAGAAATCGAACAGGTCGGAGAAACTGTGATTGGATGGAAGTCTGGAGATCGTGTATGCGCATTATTGGCGGGTGGGGGTTATGCGGAATTTGCATGTGTACATTCATCAATGTTGCTGAAGATCCCTGGAAGCTGGTCCTATGAGCAAGCGGCTGCTTTTCCGGAAGCATTCTATACGGCTTATTATAATTTATTTCGCGTCGGCCATCTCCAAGGATCGCAATCAGTGCTCATTCATGCCGGCGGAAGCGGTGTTGGAACGGCAGCAATTCAATTGGCCCATGCGCGTTTACATAAAATATTCACAACCGTGGGCTCGGATGAAAAAGCTCTGGTTTGTCATAAACTTGGCGCGGATGATTGTATCAATTATAAGACTGACGCCTTTGAGAAAAAAATTTTAACCATCACCGATGGTTATGGCACTGATGTGATTTTAGATGTGGTCGGGGCAAAATATCTGGAGGCTAATTTACACTGTCTCGCACATAATGGAAAATTGGTAATCATTGGATTGATGGGAGGGATAAAATCTTCTTTGGATCTCAGCGTATTACTTAATAAAAACCTGATGATTCGTAGTACAACGCTCCGCAATCAACCTCTATCAATGAAATCCGAGCTCACTCAACACATTCGGCAAGATGTTATGCCATTAGCCGAAACAGGAAAAATCAAACCTATTGTTGATTCCGTTTTTTCCTTCGATGATGTAGAACAAGCGCACGAACGCATGCTGAATAACAAAAATTTTGGCAAAATAGTTCTTACATGGTCATAAATCTGTTTTTTTCAAAAATATTGCAACTCTGAAGACAGGTTGCCGTAAAACTAAGCGCTTATCCTTAAAGAATACAATTATGACCATTTCAGACCAAGCAGATATTCGCCGTTATTCGGACTTAAATTCACTCGAATGTATGCGAGCGCGATTTGTACAGCATACATTTCCACGTCATTCGCATGATACGTACGTCATTGAATGGGTGGAATCGGGTATTGATCGATTTTTTTGTAAAGATGCTATATATCAAGCTCCGGCCGGCAGTTTTGTTCTGATCAATCCTCTTGAAGTACATACCGGCTCAGCTTCAGGCTCATCGGCATTGCAATATCGCAGTATGTATCCATCCGTCGATATGATGACGGACATTCAAAAAAATTTTCAATCTCACTCTCAGGAAATTCCCCTATTTTCAAAAACGGTTATTAGAGATGCTGCCCTTGAAAAAACATTCAAAAAATTTTGGAGCTCACTTGATGAGGATGGTACGCCGGTGCGCCGCCAGACTTTACTGATGATGTTTTTATTGCAACTGCTTCGGCGATATTCTGCTACAGCCTGTGACCCTAAGCCAATCGGTAAAGAGAAAAACTCCATTCAAAAAATCAAAGATTATATCGCCGATAACTATACTGAGACCATTTCCTTAGACGAACTGGCAACGCTTTCAGGCTTGAGCCCTTTTTATCTCCTTCGTGCATTTAGAAAAGAAACCGGGCTGCCACCTTACGAATTTCTTATCAATATACGTATTGAGCGTGCTAAGCGACTTTTAATTCGAAGAACGCCAATCGCAGTTGTAGCCCATTCAACCGGTTTTGCCGATCAAAGCCATTTTACTCGTTTTTTCAAACGACTCACTGGCGTTACACCCGGACAATATCTCTCCTAGCTCAGAAACAAAATTACGCTCCAATTCCAACCTGATCGAGAATAAACGCATAGTCGAATGCAATTTCTTTCAAATAATCGTATCGACCGGAAGCACCGCCGTGCCCGGCGCCCATATTTGTTTTAAGCAAAAGAGCACGCACATCCGTTTTCATAGCACGTAACTTTGCAACCCACTTGGCTGGTTCCCAATACGATACACGGGGATCGTTGAGTCCGGCCGTCACAAGCATTGCGGGATAGTTTTGAGGATTTACATTGTCATAGGGAGAATATGAACGGATATACTCAAACGATTCCTGAATATTGGGATCACCCCATTCTTCATATTCCGTGACCGTCAACGGTAAGCTCGGATCCATCATGGTATTCATTACGTCGACAAACGGAACTTTGGCAACCACAGCATGAAAAAGTTCAGGGCGTATATTGACAACAGCTCCCATCAGCAAACCTCCGGCACTTCCACCCATGATAGCTAGCCTGTTTCGTGAAGTAAATTTTTCAGAAATCATCAGTTCAGCGCATGCAATAAAATCCGTAAATGTATTTTTTTTGAATTGTAATTTACCCGCTTCATACCATCGTCTCCCCAAATCTTCTCCGCCTCGAATATGCGCAATGGCAAATACAAATCCGCGATCCAGCAAACTTATCCGGTTCGACGAGAAACTTGGATCCATCGTAATTCCATATGCGCCGTAACCGTACAATAACGCCGGATTTTGTCCGTTTTTTTGTAATCCTTTTTTATAAACCAATGAGATGGGAATTTTGGTCCCGTCATCCGCTGTGGCCCATATACGTTCCGATATATACAAGTTCGGATCGTAATCTTTAACGTCATCTTGTTTTTGCAAAATTCTATCGCGGGTATTCATTTCATAATCGAAAATACTGAGCGGCGTCACCAATGATGTGTAACTAAAACGCAACACCGATGTATCAAATTCAGCATTGGCGGAAGGGTACACATAATAAATTGGCTCCGGGAAAGCGATACGATGATCAATATTGTTTTCCGTATTGATAATTCTGATTTGTTTTATGCCTTCCTGCCTCTCGTAAATAACCCAATAATTCCTGAACGCATCGATACCTTCGATCATAATATCCTCGCGATATGGAAGCACTTCTTTCCAGAATTTTTTTCCCGGTGAAATAACGGGTGTTTGCATCAATTTAAAATTGATCGCCCGGTCATTGGTACGAATCAAAAAATATTCTCCCCAATGATCGACACTGTATTCCAAGCCATCTTCACGCGGATGAATGATTTGAAAAGAATCTTCAGGCGAATCAGCCGGCAAAAACCGCACTTCTGAAGTTCGTTTGCTGTCAATCTGGATAAATAAAAAACTTTCGCTGCGCGATTTCTGGATATCAACAAAAAACCTCTCGTCTTTCTCTTCAAAAATTACAGGATCATTGGCCGGATCCGTGCCGAGTCGATGGCGATGTACACGGTACGGACGGCTGGACGCATCGAGCGTATTATAAAAAAAATTACGATTGTCATTCGCCCATTGTAAACTGTAGTACGTACGCTCAATGATTTCGTCGAGTAACTTTCCGTTGTCCAAATTTTTGATGTAAAGTGTATATTCTTCTGATCCTGCCGTATCCAAAGAATAAGCCAGCAGTGTATGATCGGGACTGATTTCAAAAACGCCAAGCTGCAAATAATCGTACGCTTGTGCTAATTCATTTAAATCCAGTAAAATTTCCTCAGCAGCATCGAACGATCCTGATTTGCGGCAAAAGATTTTGTACTGTTTGCCTTTTTCCGTACGATGGTAATAATAAAAATTGCCTTTTTTGACCGGCACCGATTCGTCCGTCTCCTTTATGCGCCCAATCATTTCCTTGTATAAGTTTTCTTGCAAAACTTTTGTATGGGCCGTCATGGCTTCGGTAAAATCATTTTCTTCCTTCAGATATTGGATCACATCCGGATTGTCTTTCTCGCGAAGCCAATAATAAGGATCGGAAAAGTGCTGGTTAAGATACATCAGAGTGTGTGGTTTCACGATTGCTTTTGGAGAATTCATGAATTTCTTGTGTATGGTTCCAATGTTTAAGTCAGTATAATCCGAATTAAATTTAAATTCCATAATCATATCGAAGTGAGAGGATCAGTAGTATTAATTAACTCTTTACTTTACTTTCGGCGGTTTGTAATTTCAAAAAAACCTCTTATCGCATTAAGAATCATTTATGCGAATCCTAAGTCTGTTAATACTTATATGGCTCGGATTTAGCGGTATCGAAGCACAGGAAACCGGACGTGAGAAAATCGGTTTGGCTTTAAGTGGAGGTGGCGCCAAAGGATTTGCTCACATTGGTGTCTTTAAAGTACTGGAGGAGGCCGGTATTCCGATTGATTATATAGCCGGCACCAGCATGGGCTCGATTGCCGGTGCGTTGTATTCGATCGGGTACACCGCAGCCGAATTGGACAGCCTGGTCATTTCGACGGATTGGGACGACTTATTCGACGATAACGTAGGACGTCGATATATGCCGATGGAAGAAAAACTGGAAGACGGCCGTTTTATCGGTTCTGTTTTTTTTAAAAACGGGAAAGTTCAACTGCCTTCAGGACTCGTCGCCGGACAAAAAGTATCAAATTTTATTTCAAAGCTGACATGGGGCGTACATCATATCAGTAATTTCCACGAGCTCCCGATTCCGTTCGTATGCGTTGCCACGGATATTGAAACCGGCGCGGCCGTGACAATCGATCACGGATATTTGCCTGAAGCCTTGCGGGCAAGTATGGCAATTCCTACCGTCTTTACGCCGGTACAGTACGAAGGGCGCTTACTGGTTGACGGATTGCTCACACGTAACTTCCCTGCGGAAGACGTCAAAGCGCTCGGCTCGGATATCGTCATCGGCGTTGACGTCGGTTCAGAGCTTCGTGCAAAAAATTCGATTAATTCCCTGCTCGATGTGATGGACCAATCGCTCAGTTTTCAAATTGTCGCTTCGAACAAACAACAACAAGGTTATTGCGACGTATTGATCCAACCTAACTTAAACGGTTATACGGCAGCGGACTTTGACAAAGCACGCGCTATTATTGACAGCGGCGAGGTGGCTGCCCGCCGGCAATGGTCTCGCCTCAAAGGAATTGCCGAATCGATTTCCCGCCAAATCGCTCAGCGTTCTATTGCCAAGACGGATGTCGATTCAATTTTTATTTATCGCGTTAAAGTACAAGGTTTGAAATTAGCCTCTAAACGGATGTTACGAACACAGTTGGGTATTACCGCTCCGGCATGGGTCACGGCGGCCTCACTGGAACAGGCGATTAATCGCGTGTATGCTTCCAATTTTTTTGAAAGAGTTGCATACCAACTTGTTCCCAGTGAACAAGGTACGATGTTGGTGATCAAAGCCGTAGAAGCGACAACCGACCTTTTACGTTTTTCCTTCCGGTACAACAGTGAATCCGACGCCGCCATTTTATTGAACATGACTCTGCGTAACCGATTGATGCGCGGTTCCGTTTTTCGAGCGGACGTTCAACTTGGAACCGAATTTCAAACAGTGGCTTCGTATACGGTTATTACCGATATTCCGCCCCGCATTGGTTTACGAATTTCAACAGACTATTTCGAATCTCCGTTACGGTTTTATCAACCGGCGGGCAATTTCTCCGAGATTGATTACCGGCAATGGGGCGGCGACGTTTTGGTGGGATCGATTTTTTCGAATGTTTTTCTTGCCACCGTCGGAATTCGTAAACAAATCTCCGTTTTGGAGAAAAATGATTTGAATGTGGCGCTGCCGGGCAGTAAAAACTTTCACGCACTCGTCGGGCAATTACTCATCGACACGTACGACAAAACGGTTTTTCCTACGAACGGGATTCAAACTCAAAATGTAGCGGTGTGGGCTGATAAAAAAATTTACAGCCCTGCTTCGTTTTCATCGTATCAATCTGCCGGAATGATATTTGCGCCGATGACTTCAAAAGTTTCCATGATCTTGGGATGGCGATTGTCGAGAACGCACGGTAACGATGTTCCGATCAATATGCAGAACAGACTCGGTGGTGCCAACATTTTTCTGGGACTTGATCCCGGAGAACGGTCCGGCCAATATCTTCGAATGTATCAATTCGGATTTCAATATGAATTTTATCCGCATCGGTATTTGTTGCTTCGCGGTAATGTCGGTAACGCGGCTAACACATGGATGGGATTTACTCCAAAAAATAATGATGTTAAAGGAGGCGGGCTGACTATCGGCGCCGAAACTTTGTTAGGTCCCATCGAATGGACAATCATGCATAGTACTGAACACAGCGTCTTAACCTATTTTAATATTGGGTACCATTTTTAATTAACATGAATTATGATCATTTGATTGTTTAATATTTTTTTGACTTACTTAACCATATTCACAAACCTAATCCATTATGAAAAAGAAAGAAAAATCCAAAAAATCGCCGATCAAATCCAAATCTGTAACACTTTTGATCGGAACACGTAAAGGCGCATTTCTATTGCGTAGCGATGCAGCCGGCCGGACATGGAAACTTTCCGACCCGATCTTTCTAGGACATGTCGTCCACCATCTTATCAAGGACCCGAGAAGCAAAACGCTTTTGATGGCGTGTAAAACAGGACATCTGGGACCTACGGTATTTCGTTCTCTTGATGGCGGTAAAACATGGAAGGAAGCATCGACGCCTCCGTCATTTCCCAAAGCGCCGGAAGGTGAAAAAGGTCGCACTGTCGATCATGTTTTTTGGTTGACTCCGGGACACGAATCTCAACCGGGAGTTTGGTTCGCCGGCACATCACCGCAGGGAATTTTCTGCAGCGAGGATGACGGCGTGACTTGGAAGGGCGTCGAAGGATTCAACCGCCATCCGATGCTTGAACAATGGACGGGCGGCGAAAAAGACGGTACACCGGACGGACCGAAATTGCATTCGATCCTGATCGATCCGCGTGATGCAGCGCATATGTATATCGGATGTTCGAGCGGCGGTGTGTTCGAAACCCTTGACGGTGGAAGAAATTGGAAACCGCTCAATCAGGGTTGCGCGTCCGATTTTATTCCGGCTGAAAATCCCGAATACGGGCACGACCCGCATTGCGTAATTCTGCATCCGTTATTTCCGGATATTCTGTATCAACAAAATCATTGCGGTATTTACCGTATGAGCCGTGAGAAAGGCCGCTGGGAACGCATTGGAAAAAATATGCCCGAGAAAATCGGCGACATTGGTTTCCCCATTGTCATCCATCCCCGTGATCCAAACATCGCGTGGGTTTTCCCGATGGACGGCACGGACGTGTGGCCGAGAACCAGTCCCGGCGGAAAACCGGCCGTATATCAAACATCGAACGGTGGTCAGACATGGAAATGTTTGGACAAAGGATTTCCGAATAAACACGCGTGGATGACTGTTTTACGCCAGGCTATGACAGCCGATGATAATCCCCGCATTAATTTGTATCTCGGAACAACGCATGGTGAAATTTGGGCGGGAACGAACGAAGGCCGCGCATGGAAATGTATTGCGCGTCACTTGCCGGAAATTTATTCAGTTGAAATTGCAAAGTGAACTTATGAAAATTCATATCCCATCGCCGCTACGTTCATACACCCAATCGCACGAAGCCGATATACAAGGAACGACGCTGGCCGATGCATTGGTGGATCTTGATCGTCAATTCCCGGGCATACGATTCAGAGTTATTAACGAGCAAGACCGGATCCGCGAACACATTAAGTTTTTTGTCAACGAAAAATCTGTTTCGGATATTCAGGTTCAACTTGGTAAAAACGACGTCATTCACATTGTGTGCGCTTTAAGCGGAGGCTGATCTGTTATTTTTCTAAAGGTTCATCATTCCATATAGTCCGGAAAACTTTCCACTCGCCGTTTTCTTTTCGCAAAATACGCATGACTTTGTAACGTGAATGCATGATATCGCTGTTTTTTGTTTTCATAGAACCGCTAATCGTTCCCCATTCGAATGCATAGTCCCCGATAATCTGCACTTCTTCAAAATTCAGCACATAGTCCAAAACTTCGATTGTCTGCATCGATTCTTTCATTTTCGAGAAATTGGCATCCAGAATATCTTTACCGCGAATCATTTTGCCTCCCGGCGGAAGTACAACCGCATCGTCCGACATGATGGATCGTAACGTTTGATAATCGCCTTGTTTTGAAGCCGCCATATCTTTCTCATGCAAACGGCGAATGGCTTCAAGATCCTCCTTGTCAGACATGCCGGTCTCCTTCGTTTTGTTATGGGTGCATGACGCTATCGTACAACTCATTACAATAAAATGACGATCACACGATACATTTTTTCTCCAAATTGTCGTAGGTCGAAATCAATGATTGAAAAAGTAGAAAAGATTATTATGTAGTGCAAGAGGCAGGCAAGGCAATTATTGGGTACAGCATTACGCTCTGATATGATTGCGTATCATTAGAACGGTGATATCCTGTAAAATCATTTCAATAAGTTTATCCAATCTATCCTTGACCGGATTGCATAATTCTGTTCCGGAAGAAAAATCTTCGCCTTCGATCCCATAGACATGTATAATTTCGGGAAGTGTGCCGAGTGCGCGGGATAATTCCACTGCTTCCGCAACGCTGAAGGCATGTGTTGAATAATTAAAAAAATTCGTCGGGATGTTCTCTCCCTGTGCTTCAAAATGATGTAGCGTACCGGCTTCTCCATCGGAAGCTACGGCATCGACCAAAATTACGGCATCAGCCCGTTTCCACGCCTCCATCAACGACGTCCCCTCACCGCTGTGTTCGATCACAGCAACGTCATGAATATTTTTGGCGGCAATTTTCCGCGCAATAACTAATCCGACGCTGTCATCTCTTCGAAATTCATTGCCGATACCTATCACCAGAATCGGAATTTTCTCATCATTCTTCACGATCAATCTCCAGTTTGAGAAAATGCGTCGCACAGGAAATGCATGGGTCGTAATTGCGCACCGCTTGTTCGCACTGCCATGTCAATTGATCTTTCGGCAGATGTATATATTGGCTGACATACTGATGCAGATCTTTTTCAATTTGTTTTTGATTCTGCGACGTCGGCGGAACAATTTTGGCGTCTTGAATCAATCCTTTGTCATCGAGCGTGTATCGGTGCCAACATATTCCGCGCGGCGCTTCCGTGCATCCTTGTCCTCGCCCGGCTTTTGGCGTGATTGCGATCATCGACGGTTCCGGCGGTTCGTACGACTCGATCAGCCGCAGCGATTCATTGACAGCATAAAGCGTTTCAAGACTTCGAACGACGATGCCTTTGAAAGGATTATTGATCGGTGGTACACATTTTACTTCTTCGGCTAGTTTTTTTTCTTCGTCATGAAGTTGATTGAAATTTAAATTAAAACGCGCCAATGGTCCGACAAAGTAGGCGCCGCGGCCTTTGATCGCTGAATGCAAGGCATGGCTGTGGGTTTCGTGAGATTCCTCAAAAAATTGTTCATACTCGCTCACGTCAATATTCAATCCGCGATTCGAGATCAGTCTTCCTTCCGTAATGGCATATTCGTCGGGATGCGATAACGCTACGTATTCATAATCCATATCGAATTCCGGGAAATTAAATCCCGCAACGAGACGGACCGTTTCAATCGCTGCTTCACGGCACCACTGCAATTCGTCGACCAATGCCTGCAATTCCGATTTCGACGGGGCCCGATAAAAACCACCCACGCCGACATTGATCGGGTGTATGGCACGCCCGCCGACCACTTCCATAATTTCATTACCAAGTTTTTTCATGCGTAACGCTTTTTGAACCAAATCGCCATGATCTTTCGCCATATGAATCGCGCTTTCATATCCCAAGAAATCCGGTCCGTGCAGCATATACACGTGCAATACATGGCTTTCGATCCATTCGCCGCAGTAAATCAGCCGGCGCAAGTCACGGATACCCGGACTCACTTTTACGCCAAAAGCATTTTCCATCGCCTGAGACGAACTCATCTGGTATGCGATCGGGCAAATTCCGCAAATGCGCGCCGTAATATCCGGCGCTTCTTTATATAAACGTCCGCGCAGAAAGGCTTCAAAAAAACGCGGTGGTTCGAATATTTTAAATTGTACGTTTTTGACCTTACCGCCTTTCACTTTGACGTAGAGCGAACCTTCGCCTTCGACGCGAGCAAGGTAATCGACTTTAATAATTTTATCTTTTGAAGCTATACTGGCTGTTTTCGTTTCACTCATGAGCTTCGCTCTCCTTTCGAAACGCATCGGCGTAGGCATTGAAACTGCGGAAGCGGCGGACGATCTCGCGGTTGTCCATTCCGTTTGATTGCCACCAATGGCTCAGGCTTTCGGTGTTAGACAATTCTTTAGGGCCGAAACATCCGAAACATCCCCGATGATAGGACGGACAAATCGCGCCGCAGCCCGCTTGCGTCACCGGACCCAAACACGGCACACCTTCCGCAACGGCCAGGCACGTCGTGTCACGGCGTTTACATTCCATACAAACGCTGTAATGCGGTAATTGCGGTTTGCGTCCGGCCAGCAGTGCCACGATCGCTTCAATCAATTGTTTTTTACTGATCGGACAGCCGCGCAGTTCAAAATCAACGGCCACGTGATCCGCAATCGGCGTGGATTTATTCAATGTTTTGATGTAATCGGGCTTGGCGTAGACGACCGGAATGTACGATTTGACATCGGTAAAATTGCGCAGCGCCTGAATGCCGCCGCCTGTCGCGCATGCGCCGATCGTGACAAGAATCTTCGAATCGCGGCGGATCTGGTGAATTCTTTCCGCATCGTGCGCGGTCGTGATCGAGCCTTCGACCAGCGATACGTCGTAAGGGCCTTTGATCACGGCGCGCGAAGCTTCCGGAAAATTGGCAATATCAATTGCGCCGGCCACGGCGAGCAATTCATCTTCACAATCCAACAATGTCAACTGACAGCCATCGCAGGAAGCAAATTTCCATACGGCCAGTTTCGGTTTACGATGCGTTGCCATACTATAATTCCCTTCTCAGCATCAGGTGTTTGATCCGGTCGTAGCGAAAGACCGGCCCGTCTTTGCAAATAAAAAAGTGGCGGAACTGGCAATGCCCGCACACACCGATGCCGCATTTCATATTTCGTTCCATCGACAAGTATAAATTTTCTTCCATAATGCCGCGTTTGGACAATTCCAATAGCGTATAACGCATCATTATTTCCGGCCCGCACACGAGCGCAATCGTCATTTCCCGGTCAAAATGGAATCGCGGCATTAAACTGGTCACCACGCCAACATTACCGCGCCACGATGCATCGGCACGATCGACCGTCACGCTCACATGCATATCAAAGCGCCCACGCCATTGTTCAAGTTCCTTCACATACAACATATCGTCCGGTGTACGTGCGCCATAAAGCATAAGAATTTTACCGAATTTTTCACGATGATGGAGAATGTAGTACAACGCAGGACGCAGCGGCGCTAAACCGATTCCTCCGCAAATGATCACGATATCATGCCCGTGCGCTTCCGCCACCGGCCACGGTACGCCGTAAGGACCCCGTACACCGACGATGTCGTTTTTTTTCAGGTTGGCCATGAATTTCGTCACTGATCCGACGGCACGAACTGTGTGTGTAAGAATATGATTCTTGGTGGGATTACCGCTGATGGAAATCGGCACTTCGCCGGCGCCCCAGACGTACAGCATATTGAATTGTCCGGGCTCGAATGAAAAAGTATGACCGTCAAGCGGCATCAATTCCATCGAAAAAGTATCATAGGTTTCTTTCCAGAACCGGTCTATACGAAATGGCCTTGAAGCCATCGGTTGCATCGCTTCGGCAATCATAATCGTCCTTCATTTAATTTCCGTACACATCCAGGAGTTGTAGGCGCGTCGATTCCAGCCGCTGGCTCACGATATTCGAAAAGCGTTTGAGCAATTCGAAACCGAGGTCGTGATCGTGTTCGCATTTATCGCGGAGACATTTCCCGTCGAGCGCGATGGCGCGGGTGATTTCCACGGCACGCGCGTCGAATTGCCAATTGTACGGCGGAATCAGCCACGACCAGCCGAGCACATCGCCTTCGCTGATGGTTTGAATGGTAATGTGTCCTTTTTCGGCGGCATACATTTCCAGCGCCACTTTGCCGTGCCGGATAAGGTAAAATTCATTGGCCTCCTGGCCTTCTTTGAAAATAAATTCGCCTGTATCAAACCGCACGTTTTTGGCGCATCCTACAATCAGTTCCAGGTGATGCTGGCTGAACCCCTGCAAAAAAGGGTGTTCGATCAAATAGGCCTTCAGATCTTCCATCGTTAGCTCCTAAGAAGTTTTGGATGTATCGCGTTCACGAAATGCGCGTACTTCTTCCGTCAGATCGATCCCAACGGGACACCACGTGATACAACGCCCGCAGCCGACACAGCCCGATTCGCCGAATTGATCGATCCAATAGGAAAGTTTGTGCGTCAGCCACTGGCGGTACCGCGATTTCGCCGACGTCCGGACACTGCCGCCGTGTAAATGCGAATGCGTAGCGGTAAAACACGAATCCCACCGGCGGCGTCTTTCCGCCGTCGTTCCGGTCAGATCGGTCGTGTCTTCGACGTCGGAACAAAAACAGGTCGGACAGACCATAGTGCAATTGGCACAGGACAGGCATCGCGAAGCGGTCTCGTCCCATCGGGGACTTTCAAATTGGCGGTCGAGGAGTTCCTGAATATGGGCCGTGTCCAAGGTTTTCGTCATCATTGCCGTTGCCCGGCTCTCCCATTGCGTCGCTTGTTGAAGTTCCTTCTCGGTGGCTTGCGTGAGCGGTACCGATTGCATCAGCGCCGCTCCGCGATCCGTCCCTATTTCGACTACAAAATAATGCCGGTCCGTATCCGCTACCTCCGTCATCGCCAGATCAAACCCATTGCGCGCGCGCGGACCCGTATTCATCGAAGTACAAAAACAATTGCTCCCGGCCTGAGTACATTGCATGACAATCATGAGCAATTGATCGCGCCGAAGCGAATAATTGGGATCGGCATAAGGTTTATTGATAAAAACTTTATCCTGGATATGTATCGCCTTGAGTTCGCACGGCCGAACGCCAAAAAAAGCATAGCGTGGTGATGCCGGCGAATCCGGTTCAATTTCAAATTTCCCGTTCTTGCGCGTCGCTTTCCATAAACGGGCTTCCGGCGGAAATAAAAAGCGCTTCCACGATTGCGCGCTCAGAGTATAACCGAAAGCTTCCGGTGCTGACGTTTCTTTGAGCCGGTATTGGCCGCCGACCTGTTCGTCCGTCAAGCCTTGGGGAAGTTCATCGATTGAGCGGATCGTGTCGTAGAGAATGGCTTGATTTTTAACGGTGGGCCCAACAAGGGTATATTTTTGATCAATAATAGCATCAAAAAGCTTCTGAAGATCTTTCCATTCTAGAATAAGCCGTGAACCAATTTCCATAAAAACCCCTCTGTTTTAAAACCCGTAATTTGGGGATTTCTTAAACACTGATAAGGTAACATGGCGTGCAATTTTTAGCCAAGACTTTTATCATAGTAAAACATGATGTTTGTGAAAAAAATCACTTTATTTTTAAATTAAATAAAAATATATCATTACTAACGTAATTCGATTTAAAATTCAATTTAAGATTTATGTACTATAAATTACCGACAATGTTATTTATCTTGACAAATAATCTTGTCGGTAGTATATTCAAAATATGTCAAATGTTGATTCCATTAAAATTATAAACAATTCTGAAAAAGCCGGAAAAGCACTCCATCCGCTTCGGCTCCAAATCCTGCGTTCACTCAGCCAGCCCGGCTCTGCCTCTGCTCTTGCACCCAAACTCGGCATTCCGCGGCAAGTAGCCAATTATCATTTACGTGAACTTGAAAAAGCAGGATTGATTCAATTTGTTGAAGAAAAAAGGAAGGGAAATTGTGTCGAGAGAATTTACCGATCGGTAGCTCCGGCATTTGTCGTGAGTCCTTCGGCGCTCAGTTATATCAAAGCAGACCCGAAAACCATAGATCGAACTAAATCCGAATATCTGATTGCCCTTGGCAGTCAATTGATCGATGATGTTGCTGCGTTAAGCCAAAGTCAGCCGGTACCCACACTCGCATTGGAAACACGGGTAGCGTTTCACACGGAAGAGGACCGCCGAGGTTTTGCTGAGGAATTAGCTTTTTTTCTTGGTAATCTCGCCGGCAAATATCATCACGAAAACGGCATCCCCTTTCGCCTGATATGTGCCGTACACCCGGAAGTGCAGAAACCATAATTTTTACTGGGAGTATGATATGGAAGAAACGAAAAAAATTCGTCTGGGCATTCACATTTTGGGTAAACCTGCTGACGTCTTTGATGCGTTAACTAAACCAGAATTAATGAAACAGTGGCTGTGCGACGGTGCCGAAGTTGAACTCAAGCCGGGTGGAAAATTTCGTTTCTGGGGGGAAGCATTGTATGGATGCGTCGACCCTAAAGACGCCCATCAAATTTTGTCTACCGTTCAAAAACCGTCACGACTAGAAATTCGGTGGCCATGGATCGGCATGCAGACGCGCCTGATTTTTGAAATTGATACGGTCGGCCAAGGTTCAATCGTCACTATTACGCATGAACTGCTTGACAATTCCAATATCATGCATTGGTATCTCGCCTCGGATGGCGTGCAGATTTTTTTGTACAATTTGAGACACTTCGTCGAAACCGGCCGATCTTTACTGAATTTTAGCGTCAAAGATCCCGGAAATTCCGTACGGATGTCCGTCACCATCGACGCACCGCCCGAGGACGTTTGGTCAGCTTTAACCGTACCCGAAAAAATGGACGAATGGATTTCAACCAGGGCAACCGTCGATCTTAAAACAGACGGCAAATACAATTACGGCTGGAAATTCGATGCCGAATACGGGCCGCGCAAAATCATCCGGATTGAACCGGGAAAATCGCTGACAACGGATTGGGTTCATCGCGATTTCGACCAATCAATCGTCGAGTGGACGATTGAAGGACAAAAAGGAAAAACCACTTTAACGCTGTACCACAGCGGTTTTATAAAAGATATGGATATTCCGGGATACATTCGCGGTTGGTACGCTTATATGGGTGCTATCAAAGCGTTCTCAGAACATCGCGATCAGGCAATGTGATCAGGGACAGCCGAACCAGTTATGAATACTTCCGAATTAATAACCGTTGCAAAAAAATTTACCGGCGTTTTTGAGCTATCTGAAAAAAATTTTCAGGCCGGATCCGTTGCTGCCGCAATCATTACAAAAAAAGGAAACATTTATACCGGAATCAGCATCGACTTGGCATGCGGTATCGGGTTTTGTGCTGAACATGCAGCTATCGCCGATATGCTCAAACATCGTGAAACAGAAATTGACATGATTGTTGCAGTAAGCACGGTCTCAATCCTGGTGCCATGCGGGCGATGCAGAGAAATGATGCTTCAGGTTGATCGAAAAAACCTTTATGCCAAAATTTTGATGAATGAATTTGACGTCGTAACGCTCGATCGGTTATTGCCGTATGATTTCCAGAATGTGAATACATAGACTTTTGTACAAAGGAGGAATTATGCCCGATCAAAAAAAGCATTATGCCATTTATCATGACCTTATTATCAAAGCGCCTGTCAACAAAGTTTTTGGAGGCGTTTCAACCCCTAAATTGCTCGATGAATGGTGGACACAAACGTGCAAAAATGCCGCCGGCAAAGACAATGTTTTTGAACTGGGCTTTACGCCGAATTGTATTTGGTATGGCAAAGTTATTAAACATGTTCCCAATAGCGAATTTGAACTCTTGATTTTTGACTCGCACAACGATTGGAACGATACCGCAGTGGGATTTATTCTGAATGATAAAGGAGGCACGACACGCCTTAGTTTTTATCATTCCAATTGGAAAGAAGTGAACGAACATTTCCGCATTTCTTCGTACTGCTGGGCTGTATATTTAAGAGTGCTCAAAGGTTATTTGGAAAAAGGTATTCGTATTCCATACCATGAGCGGGATAACGTTTAGTCCCCATTCATCTACAATTTTTTAAATCCTTTTCAACCGTGAAATCAGTCGACGTTACAATCGAAATCAACACTTCCCCGTCAACCATTATCAGCGCATTTACGGATTACAAAATGCTTAAGGCCTGGTGGGGCGTCGAACGAGCGCTTATCGAGAAGCGGAACGGAGGCCTATATACGTTGACATGGAATATTTCAGAAAAAGGATTCGGCTATGTCACAACAGGTATTATCAAAAACTGCATACCGGATAGGTTGCTAGAAATCGATCGCGTAATATATTTGAATCCCGAGCGTGATTTACTAGGTCCAATGTCACTGACAGCTGAAGTTGTGATGCAGGACGGGCATTCGCAGCTTCAACTGTGCCAAACAGGATATCAAAGCGGACCCGATTGGGACTGGTATTACGAAGCCGTCAAACAAGCTTGGCCGGCAGTTGTTCAAAACCTCAAGAAATACCTTGAAAATTCAACGCCACCTCAACAGCCGATTGACTAAAATTGACCCATGTGTCCCAAGGCCTTTCAATAATCCCTTGTTTTTCACCCCGCTTCTGCATTACTATCTGTCAATTGACCCGTTAACCCTAGGGGGGTGATAAGGATGCGACCATGCCTGAACGAGAAAATGCCATTGTATTCATGTTTCAAAAACCGCAGCTGCCGATTGTTGTTGTTGCGACTGTACTTGTAGTAGCTTCCATCGGAATTGCCGATTACCTCACAGGATATGAAATATCCTTTTCGCTTTTTTACCTTTTACCCATATCGCTCGCCATCATCTTTGGCAATTTTAACCTTGGAATCGTCATCTCGGTTGTGTCGGCAATAATTTGGTTCTCTGTGGATTTTTTATCAGGCCATGAATACAGCAATACATTTATTCCTATCTGGAATGCTCTGATGCGTCTGGGATATTTCACTTTGCATTCATTACTGTTATCAAAAATGATTGCCAACTACGAGCAGCAAAAGAGCATCTCTAATCGTGATCAACTGACCGGTGTTTATAACTGGAGGTTTTTTTCCGAAATATTGGAGCGCGAGTTGAACAAAGCAAAAAAGTCCGCTTCATCTTTATGCTTATGTTACATGGACATGGATAATTTCAAATATGTTAACGACAATCTTGGACACGATGTAGGTAATCAGGTTTTAATACGTTTTTCATCAACGGTTACCGGCAATCTTAACGGCCGAGACGTTTTTGCCAGGATCGGCGGCGATGAATTTGTTTTGCTGATCACTAATAAATCGTATGACGAAACTGTACGTCTCGTATCGCATTTATTCGACGTCTCTCAAAAAGAACTGAAAACCATTTCCGAAAAATTATCGCTCAGTTTCGGCGGCGCTTTTATTAAAGACGCCGATATTTCTTCCAAAGATCTATTAAAAAAATCGGACGAGATCATGTACAAAATTAAAAAAGGCGGCAAATCGAATTTTGAAATCGTGACGGTTTGATTGCGCGGATTCAGAAACGTGCATGAAAATGGAAAATTAAATGAAGTCCCTCTTGAATTGCACTCACTAGTTATCAAACATTCGGCATATTGTGAATGCTGATAAACAACAAACCATGAAAGCCCTACTCTACAACAAAAAAGCCTCACCTCATCAATTAGTTTACTGCGATATCGACAAGCCAATTCCGGCTGACGGCGAAGTTTTGGTAAAAATAATGGCTGTTTCGCTGAATGCAGCCGATTATCGCTCAATGCAAAAGGGTTTCATTCCGAAACGAAAAATCTTTGGAGCGGATATCGCTGGCTGCGTGGAATCGGTAGGCAAAAATATCCGGCAATTCAAACCGG
>JAIBAF010000039.1 GCA_019695335.1 bacterium | reverse complement strand
GCGCGTCGGGTGTTCTGATCGTTCACGAAACCGGTCCTGCCGGTTATCCATGGCAAGTACTAGAGCATGGCGCCGGTACAGCTAAATTGCAATTGCAAAATAACGATAACGGTCATTCGTCGTGCGCCATGCAAGGTTGGGTAACGTATGATGCCGCAAAAAAATTATTCGATCTTGCCGGCAAATCCAAAGATTATGAGACATTGCGGCAATCGGCCTGCCAACGCGGATTTAAAGGTTATTCTCTCGGATTAAAATATTCGGTCACCATACACAATTCCATCCGTACGGCGAATTCAAAAAATGTTATAGCCGTATTGCCCGGAACCAATCGTAAAGATGAATATGTTTTTTATACAGCGCACTGGGATCATTTTGGCGTCGGGCCTGCCGTCAATGGTGATTCGATCTATAATGGCGCCGTCGATAATGGCAGCGGTACGGCCGGATTGATTGAAATAGCCCGTGCTTTTACAAAATTGAATGTCAAGCCATCGCGTTCAATTGTGCTGCTGGCTGTGACGGCGGAGGAACAAGGCTTGCTCGGATCGGCGTATTATTCGCAGAATCCGATTTATCCGCTCAATAAGACTGTAGCCGCTATTAACATGGATGCGCTGAACGTGGTCGGGAAAATGAAAGACGTTGCTGTGATCGGCTATGGCCAATCGGATCTTGACGATTACATTACCACGGCGGCTAAAGATCAAGGCCGTTATATTATTCCCGATCAGACGCCGGAAAAAGGATCGTTCTTCCGGTCGGACCATTTTAATTTTGCCAAAGTCGGCGTACCGGCGCTTTACGCCAAAGGCCGGTTTGATCATCTGGAAAAGGGAAAAGAATTTGCCTCTGAAAAATCGAAAGAATATGAAAGCCAGCGCTATCATCAGCCGTCCGATCAATACGATCCGGCAACGTGGGATCTTTCCGGTATGGTCGACGATCTGCGCCTGCTTTTCAAAGTCGGTTATCGTCTGAGCAATGAATCGACATTTCCGAAATGGAAAAACGGATCGGAGTTCAAAGCGAAACGCGATCAGGATATGGGTAAGTAAAATCAAATTGAATCCATCTCGAGCCCTGAGTGTAGTCGAAGGATCGAGAAGCCATCGTTCTGATTATTGTTCTTAATCTGTTCTCTTCGGCTTCGTTCAGAGAACATAATTAACATTTCACGTATTTTTTACAACGGCTCGGCGAATAGTTTTTGTTTTCGCTGGAGCCGTTGTTTATTATTAATATTTATGATAAAAAATTTCAGACGCCGTTTTTATTTTGTTCTGTCAGGTTTTTGGTTGCTCATGGCTGTAATCAATACCGGACAATACGTTTTATCCAACGTATTAAAAAATCAAAACGTCGATTGGGGAGGATTATTGCTTTGGTCGGCCGGCTGGCTGGTATGGGCGATTGTAACGCCGTTGGTGATGAATTGGGCCAGACGCTATCCGATCGAGCGTGATAAAATGGCCCTGCGCCTGATGGTGCATTTTGCCGCAGGACTGGTCGCTGCGTTGGTAGTGTTTGTAGCCGAAGTGTCCGTCAGTTATGTCGTACGAACGTGGTCGAGCGAATCCTCGCCGCCGTTGATTTCTTTTCTTGGAATTTTTACGTACAAGTTTCATGTCAATCTTTTGATCTATTGGGTCATTGTCGGTATTACGCATGCGTACGATTATTATATTCAGAAAGCGGACCTCGAAAATGCGCTAGCTAGAGCGCAATGGTTGGCGCTCCGTATGCAGTTGCAGCCGCATTTTTTGTTTAATACCCATCACGCAATTTCCGCACTCGTATTGAAAAAAGAAAATGATGCAGCGATTCAAATGCTGACACGGCTGAGCGATTTACTTCGGTTGACTCTTGAATCGCCTCAAACCAATGAAATTCCACTGAAAAAAGAATTGGAATTCATCAATCTTTACCTCGACATTCAAAGTATTCGTTTTGCCAATCGCCTTCGCATAACGCGCGACATCGACTCAGCGTCGCTGGATGCGCTCGTGCCCAATTGGATTTTGCAACCGCTGGTCGAAAATGCGCTGGAACATGCGTTGGCCGCAACTTCCGATTCCGGTGAATTGGTCATTCAATCGCGATGCTCCGGTGAAAATTTGATTGTTGTTATTATCGACGATGGCCCGGGATTGCCTGATATGATTAATGAAGGCATTGGCCTGACGAATACGCGTAAACGTTTGCGGCAACTTTACGGTGATCGTGCGCGTCTAATTCTCCAAAACCGCCCGCGTGGCGTTTCAGCAACCATTCAATTACCTTTACATTATGAAACTTCGAACGATCCTATCGGATGATGAGCCGCTGGCTCTGGACGTACTTCGGTTGCTTCTGCAGGCTGAACCCGATGTCGACATTGTTGCCGAATGTTCCAACGGTTTTGAAACAGTCACGGCTATCCTTGAAAAAAAACCGGATGTTTTGTTCCTCGATATTCGTATGCCCGATCTTGACGGATTTGGAGTCATTCAAACGGTGGGCGTATCGCGTATGCCGGTTACTGTATTTGTTACTGCGTTCGACCAATATGCGCTGCGTGCATTCGAAGCGCATGCGCTCGATTATTTGTTAAAGCCTTTCGATCCGTCGCGTTTTCGTGACACGCTCGAGCGTGTACGAAAGCAGGTTAGGCAACAATCATCTGTGATCGAACAAAAACTCGAATCGCTGTTGCAAACAACGGATAAACATCCGGCTGCTTTGGAACGTCTTGTGATCAAAGAATCCGGACGGATTTATTTTGTCAAAACCGATGAGATCGACTGGGTCGAGGCCTCAGGCAGCTACGTTACGTTGCATTGCGGCCGACAGAAACATCTTTTGCATCAGACGCTTACAAGACTGGAAGAACAGCTCGATACATCCAAATTTGTACGTATTCACCGTTCTACGATTGTCAATATTGAGCGAATCAAAGAATTGAAACCGCATTTTAACGGTGAATATTTCATTTTTCTCTCGAATGGAGCCCGACTCAAACTCAGTCGCAGTTATAAGGATCGGGCGAAACGCATTTTCGGTGAACTCTGATCGTCCCTATTATATCACATCTTGCCTATTTTATTGAACGCTTCGCATAAAACGCGATGACATTGGTCTGTAATCACGTTAATTTGACGAAAAAAAGGAGCGTGGTTATGAAAGTATCGCGTCAGAAATTTCTTAAAATGTCCATGATTTCGGCCGCAGGTTTGATTGTGCCTGATTTTTCCGTGTTTCAAAAAAAGGACAAAGGCCCCCAAATCAAACCGGAATTAGTAAAAGAATTTGTTACGGTCGGTCATGGTAATTTTGATAAAACCAAGGAAATGCTGAACGATTTGCCGGCTTTATTGAACGCGACATGGGATTGGGGAAGCGGTGATTACGAAACTGCATTAGGCGGCGCTTCGCACGTAGGCAGCCGCGATATTGCCGAATACCTGATCAAGGCCGGCGCCCGGTATGATATCTTTTCCGCCGTAATGTTGGGTAAGCTGGAGTTGGTCAAAACCATGTTGACCATATTTCCGGAGACGATCAACGCCAAAGGTCCGCATGGTCTTTCGCTGATTCATCACGCCAAAAAAGGCGGGGACGAAGCGTTACCGGTTTTGGAATATCTTCAATCATTAGGCGCTTCTTAAGCGCCTTTTGTTTTATCTGCCAGTTACCCCTTCCTATTTTTTCTGCTGACACAACGTTGTCACTTCCAGCCGTTATATTGATGACTAAAAAGTCATGAATCCCGATCCATTGATTAAACTGATTGGTCCTGTGACAGCCGGAAGGTTGCACACAATTGGCGTACATACCCGTGAGGATATCGAGTCTCTCGGTTCGGTAGAGATCTATCTGCGTTTGAAAGAGCGCTTTGGCAACAATGTTACACTCAACGCATTGTATGGGATCGAAGCAATTATCCGGAATATCAACTGGCTTGAGCTTTCACAGGAAGTGAAAGCCAAATTGAAAAAAGAAGTTCAGCGGTCGTTACGTTCCTGACATAAGGATGTCACTTCCATTGATTATCTTATATAGAACATAATGTATAACCAACTAGGGAGTCTTCATGAAACGTTTTTTGAGTTTGTTGTTTTTTATTGGAATGATAAGCTGCCGTCCGACGGAAACCATCAGTGAAGAAGTCATTGAAGTGGCCGTCACACGCGTAAAAACTGAAAATGTCGGTCAAATGCCTGAATTGATGAAGGAAATTCGTGAACAACTTCGGCGATATGACGGATTTATTTCAATGCAATCGTTGCGCACCGACGATACCTCAAGGGTGTTTGTTGATATCCTCAGATGGAGATCGAAAGAACACGCACAAAAGGCCTTTGATGATTTCCACAAAACAGATTCGTGTACACGATTGATGAATGCAATCGAAAGCGATATTTATTTCGGACATTTGAAGAATTATTAAAATGCAAAAAGGAGAAAGCATGAAAAAGAACGCTGTAAACTGGTTTGAAATTTATGTTGAAGATTTCGAACACGCGAAAAAATTCTACGAAACGATTTTAGGTACGTCAATAGTAGAAACCGAAGATGTCGGCGGAATGAAAATTGGAATTTTTCCTTTCGATAAAGATAACGGCGGAGTTGGAGGGTCGATTGTTTGTTCCCCGAATATGAAAGCTTCGTCCAATGGAACGGTTGCCTATTTAAACGCCGAAGGCGACCTGGATGGTTTTATCGCTCGTGCAGAAAAGGCGGGCGGAAAAATAGTCATGCCTCGTATGGCCATCCCGCCTAACGGATTTATTGCACTGATCTCAGACCCGGAAGGCAATACCGTCGGTTTGCATTCGTACAAATAACTATCGTAATCACTCGAACCCGGGAGGGTTTTGAATTTAAAAAATGCCATCATGCCGGATCAATTAAAAAACATATACAACCGTACCTATATAAATAAGCTCGCTGAGTGTATTAAAAAAATTTATCCGGCATTCGACCGTAAGTTATTCATTCAAAATATTTTTGATGACGCATGGAGTGAGCTCGAATTGAAATCGCGATTGCGGCATATAACGCTGGCACTGCAGTGTCATTTACCTGAAAATTACCAGCGAGCGCTGGCGATCCTTAAAAAAATTGCGCCTCAGTTTAATGGATTTCATGCCATGTTCTTTCCGGATTATGTGGAGGTGGCTGGTCTGGACGATCCGGAAACATCGGTTCCTGCACTTGAATATTTCACTCAATTTTCAAGTTCGGAATTTGCGATAAGGCCATTTATTCTTCGTTATGGCGATCGTATTATGCGTACGATGGAAACATGGGCGCACCATGAAAACCACCATGTACGACGATTAGCCAGTGAAGGGTGCCGTCCACGGCTTCCGTGGGCAATGGCGTTGCCGGAATTCAAAAAAAATCCCATACCGATTTTGCCGGTAATCGAACAGCTAAAAGCCGATCCGTCGGAATATGTGCGCCGAAGCGTGGCGAATAACCTGAACGATATCGCCAAAGATCATCCTGCACTGGTTTTAGAAGTAGCCAAAAAATGGTATGGCAAAAAACCTGAAACCGATTGGATCGTCAGGCATGCTTGCCGAACTTTGCTGAAACGCAGTGACGAAAGCACGTTGAAGTTTTTCGGATTTGACTCTACCAACGGGGTGAGCTTAAGTTCTTTTCAATGGAAACCGAAATCACTGCGAATCGGTAAATATGGTATTTTTTCATTTCAATTGTTGACAAAAAAATCTGTTAAACTGCGTGTGGAGTACACAATCAGTTTTATGAAATCCCGCGGCAAGCATACTAAAAAAGTTTTCATGATTGCTGAACGTGAATTTTCAGGCAATTCCGTTACGACCTTTCATAAAAAACATTCCTTCCGCGATCTTACCACCCGAAAGCATTATCCTGGTATGCACACCATTACGATTTTGGTCAATGGTCAAAAATTTAGTGAGAAAGCTTTTATGCTTCGTAGATGAGTCTACAGCCAGTTGAACATGAACGATTGCTGATATATGCGATTCGAGGCATCACCCCAATTTTTTGAAGTCTTACCTCATTATTTGTAAATATTTATCTTCGTATTCCTCATCCCAAAACCTCAAAAAGTTCTTGATACATAATGATTTATCTCCTATATTCTTTCTTAAAGCGTCAAAAATGTAATTTTGTCAGTGACAAATTATGACTACGTTAAAATCGTCGCAAGGTAAACTTATTGTCTTCAGTGCTCCTTCGGGAGCCGGTAAAACGGCGCTTAAAAATGAATTGATTAAAAAAGATCCGACGACCGTTTTTTCCGTATCCGCTACGACGCGTAAGCAACGGGATGGTGAGCGCGACGGCAAAGATTATTATTTTATTACTGAAGAAGAATTTAAAGCCCATATTGATGCAAACGATTTTATCGAATACAATCACCATTTCGGCAATTTTTACGGGACGCTACGAATGGCGGTCGAACCCGATCTGCGTATGGGTTGTAACGTTATTCTTGATCTCGATGTGAACGGCGCTTTGAGTGTTAAAAAACAATATCCCGATCAATCGGTTTTGATTTTTATCAAACCGCCATCGATGGACGAATTGAAAAAACGTCTTATGGCTCGTGGCACGGAAACGGAAGAAAGTATGAAAATTCGTCTTGCACGTGTGGAAGAAGAAATGCAAAAAGCAGGCGATTTCGATCATACGATTATCAATGATACTATCGAACGTGCAGCGAACGAAATATTGGAGATTATTCGAAAATAATTACCATGTCTGAAGATAAACAGCATGCCGGCAACGGTAAGCAATTTCTGCTTGCGAGCGAAGACCGGCCGGATGAACAAAACTTAGATACGTTGGCGTCGTCGTTCGGACTGATCGGACGTTCGTCCGTCATACGAACTATTCTTCACGATATTGTGAAAATAGCGCCGTCCGAAGTAGCCGTACTTATTGTAGGTGAAAGCGGAACCGGTAAAGACGTTGTCGCGAAAGCGATACACAAACTCAGTCCGCGCAGTCACCGCTCGTTAGTTATTGTTAATAGCGGCGCCATTGCCGAAGGAATTTTGGAGAGCGAACTTTTTGGACATGAGCGCGGCGCGTTTACCGGCGCGGTTTCTGAACGCAAAGGTTATTTCGAAACGGCCAATGGTGGAACGATCTTTCTCGACGAAATCGGCGACATGCCGCTGGCAACACAAGTCAAATTGTTGCGTGTGCTTGAAACCGGCGAATTTCTGAAAGTGGGCGGATCGACGACCAAAAAATCCGATGTACGCGTCATCGCTGCGACCAACAAGAATCTTGAACAAATGGTCCGCCGTGGTGAATTCCGGAAGGATCTTTATTACCGGTTGAAAGCCATTACGTTGGAATTGCCGCCGCTTCGTACGCGCAAAGACGATATTCCGATTTTGATCGAGACGTTCGTACAGGAATTTAGTGAACAAAGCCACGGTTCTTTCAAAGGCTTTACACCGGATGCGATTGACGCGTTGGTGGATTACCGATGGCCGGGTAACGTACGCGAATTGCGCAATCTTGTCGAAAGCCTTCTGACGCTCAAACGCGGAGAACGTGTTACGGCCGACGACGTTATGCGGAATTTGAAAAATTTTAAAGATGTCGATGACTGGGATAATGACGAAAATATCCATTTGCCAGTTCCGACGCATCTGACACCGGAACAAGCGGAACGGGAGCTTTTGTATCGAACGCTATTGTCACTCAAGCAAGATGTAACGGACATCAAGCATTTTCTGGCGTCAAAATTCGGTATTAACGACGGTATGCATGCGCAAGTGGCCGGCGCCGGTTTTGAGAAAAAACTTCAGCCACATAAAGTGGTTGAAACGGAAGTCTACAATGTGGACGACATGTTGACCGACCGTGAAACGATGACGGTGGATGAAGCGGAAAAAGACCTGATCATCAAAGCGCTTAGAAAATATGACGGCAAGCGCAGCCTGGCGGCCAAATCGCTCGGATTGTCAGAACGTACGTTATACCGCAAGATCAAGCAATATGCACTGGATCTATGAAAGCGTTTGTTAAATTTTTTTGGATGATCAGTCTGAGCGCTTGCTCGTATTCGTTTTCCGGAGCCAATGTTGGCAGTTTAAAAAATGTCGCAATTCCGGTGTTTGACAATCTGACTTCCGAACCTGGCATTCGTGAGAAGGTGACCAACGATATTACCAATGCGATCATTGAAGACAATAATCTGAAAGTAACGGATCGCCGGACGGCGGATGCATTGTTGGTTGGAAAAATTACAAAATTGGACGATGTGCCGTTTGTATATGAAGGCAGCGGCAATAATTTCTCCACGAAGGATTATAAAATTACGATTTATACGACTATTCGTTTTGAAAATGTGAAAGACAAAAAGCCGGTATGGGAGGAATCGATTTCAGGCTGGGGCCGATATTCATTGAGCGGTACGCAAAATCGCAACGCCGGGATCGAAGATGCAATCAAAATGATTACTCAAAACGTCGTGAATAAACTTATATCAAATTGGTAATACACAACCGCCTGCGAGCCCTAACTCTCATGCGGTGATCACACAATACAAAATAAACTGGTAAACCTAAACCCAAAACCCTAAGGAAGGTATGTTAGCGATCGACGGAAGTAGTTTGTTATTTTATGCATATTTGTTGTGCATGTTCGTACTGTTTGTTTTCAGTACACACAATTTTGTGATGATTTATTATTTTCTCAAGCATCGCAATAAGAGCGAATTTAAAAAACGACATATCGGCGGCACGGCAGTTGAAACTCATCCTAAGGTAACCATTCAATTGCCGATCTTCAACGAATGCAATGTTGCGACCCGCTTGATTGATGCGGCTTGCGCTTTGGATTGGCCGAAAGAAAAACTGGAAATTCAAGTGCTGGACGATTCGACCGATGAAACGATCCATCTTTCATCGGCTGCGGTTGAAAAATATTCGAAGATGGGTTACACGATTCGGTTATTCCACCGCACTAATCGCAAAGGGTATAAAGCGGGCGCGCTGCGTGAAGCGCTCGATCACGCTACCGGCGATTTTATCGCGATTTTTGATGCGGATTTTACGCCGGAACCGAATTTTCTGAAAGATTCGATCTTCTATTTTGCTGATGAAAAAATCGGTATGGTACAAACGCGATGGGGGCATCTGAATGAAGAATATTCCATTCTGACGAAAACGCAATCCATTGGGCTCAACGGCCATTTTGTGATTCAGCAATTAGCCAGAAGCCGTGCCGGGTTTTTTATCAATTTCAACGGTACCGGAGGTGTGTGGAGGAAACAATGTATTTTTGACGCTGGCAATTGGCAGGATGATACGCTAACAGAAGATCTTGATCTCAGTTACCGAGCACAGCTCAAAGGATGGCGGTTTGTATATCTCAATGACGTTGTGTCGCCGGGCGAATTACCAGTCGAAATCAACGCGCTGAAGTCCCAGCAATTTCGTTGGACAAAAGGTTCGATTGAAACCGCTAAAAAACTAGTGCCGAAAATACTCAAAGCGGAATTGCCGTTGTGGATCAAAATACAAGCGCTTTTCCATCTCACGAGCAATTTTTCGTATATTTTTGTGTTGCTGTCATGTATTCTGAATTCAACGATTCTTTTCGTACATAATGCCGATGGACGGTTCAACGTGATTCTGGATATTATGACGGTATTTGTTATCACGATTATAGGACTGTTCATTTTTTATTTGTATTCGGAAAAAACAATCAACCGGAACTGGAAGAAAAAAATGTTGCTCTTTCCGATTTTCATGATGGGCAGTATCGGATTGTCGATCAGCAATTCCAAAGCCGTGTTGGAGGGCTTTTTTAATATTAAATCCGCTTTTATTCGGACACCAAAGTGGGGTTTTCTGAAAAGTCAGACCCATCAGCCGATGCGCAAGAAATACGAAATTCGTATGGATAAAATTGTATTTTTCGAATTACTCATGATCGTCTATGCCATCTGGACTTCGGCCGTCGGTATTCATAATATATTGACGGACAAAGCCAATTTTTTCGGAATGATCTTTTTTAATTTCTGGACGTTGTTCGGATTTTCAATGGTGGCTTTCTTATCCTTGAAGCGGAGCATTGATTCCCAGGCCTGAAGCCACGCTCCGGGAGCTGGGCAACTTATAAACGAGGCAGTGCATGGCAAAAGAAAACAAGTCGGCAGCCGTCAGCGGAATCGGAACCGGTGAGATTCTCGCCGAAATTAATCTGATTTCGCAGATACAGCAGATTGAAACCAAACTGGCTGTTGATAAAAACTCCATACGGTTTGCACAATTGGCCGACGCCTATATCGGTATCGGCGAATTTGATGAAGCAATCCGTATTTGCGAAGAAGGCATGAAGACTTACCCGTTTTATGATACGGCGTTTCTCGTGATGGCCAAAGCGTATTATCAGCGCGGTAATAAGCCCAAAGCACAGGAAATACTCGAACATTTTCTGATGTCACATCCCGGTAATTTGCGCACGCATAAATTCTTGGGCGATCTTGCATTGGAAGCGGATGACATCAAAACGGCCGTGGCGCGTTATCGCACTGCGTTACGTATGGATCCGATCAACCGGCAAATCATACAAGCTTTGATTGATCTCAAAGACCAATACCAAAAGCTCAAGGATGGCGGAGACGATGACGAGGGGGATGAGGTGAAAATGGCACCGCGACCGGCGACTGAAACCAAATCAGCGGCGGTGAAAACTCCTGTCAAAACTGAACTGAAACCGGAAGTAAAACCGCAACCTGTTCCGCAACCTCAAGTCAAAGAAACTCCTAAACCCGTCGAACAAATCAAAACACCGGTTTCAGAAGCCGAGATGTTTTTTACGCCGATCGACAAAACATTGGCAGATATCAAGCAACCACAAACGGATCTGCAGCCTGTTGAAGAAAAAGTTGTCAAAGAAATTTCTAAGCCCAAAGAACAACCGGTCGAAACAAAAACTGTTCAGAAAGCACCCGATGTCGATCTTAAAGGACTTGTTCCGGCTTACGTCGACAAAAACGGCTTGATGTATTTCCGCGAAGAAGACGAAGTTTCATTCGACCAATATAAATTGCGGCATGAATTGGAAAAAGCAGGTAAAGCTGTTATTCTGGAACATGACGCGATGGAAGCAAAGCTTGCAGAATTAGGTGCTGCCAAAGCCAAAGCGATTATCGAAGAAACTATTAAGAAACCGGAAACGAAAAAGCCGATTGTTAAAGCCGAAGAAACGAATTTGGTGGTCGACGAAGCGCCACCAAAAAAGAAGAAGCCCGAGCCCGTAGTCAAGCCTGAACCAGTTGAACCAATTGAACCAATGGAAGAGACTGAAATCTTATCAGCAGAAGAGCAAGAAGCTGCATTAGATGAAGTCGAAATGTCCTATAAAGATTATCTGGATATTCTGACCGACGAATCGGCATTGATGGAAGCTATTTTTACGGATGATGACATTGCAGAAGAGCCTGATGAACTGGTTGTTCCTGCAAAATCCAAAACATCTGCCGCCGCAAATCTTGTAGAAAAATTAACCGCAGAAGTGAACGAAGACGCTCCGGTTACTTATCGCACCTACAAACAATCTCTTTCCGATTCTGATTTGGTTCAGGAGGCTTCTTTCGAAAGCGATGATGATGCACCGATATCCTTAGCCGATTATTCCCGATCACCTGACTCGGATGACGACGTTCTTGATTTTGCGACCTACCAGTTGATCAGCGGTGACGGTGCATTCGATTCCGTTGAGCCTGTCGATCGTGATGAACCTTCAATTGGTTATAGCGATTATTTCGGCAGTCTGACGGACACTGACGCTATCGAAGAAGCGCGCCTGGAAGAAGCCGTCAAAAAAGCACCCAAATCTGAAGCCAAAAAAGAAATAAAAACTAAAGAACCGGCCAAAGAAAAAGCCACTACCGAAGTCAAGAAAAAAACTGAGGAGGCTGCTCCGACCGTCGAGCAAATTGTAACAGCTAAAGTCGAAAAAACCGAAGAAAAACCAATTATACCTGCCGTTGAAGAAAAACCTGTAACCAAACCGGTTGTAGAAGCGCAAACTAAACCGGTTGAAGAGGTGGCGGTTATTGAAGAAGAAGGCGGCGAAGTTGAAGAATTAGAAATTGATCTGGAAAACGCTACGATGGAAATGGTTGACCAGTTGGCCGCACGCGGTCAGTTCGGATCAGCGTATCAGGCTTGTAAAGTTTTAAAACAGAAAAATCCGACCGATGCGAAAATTGAACGTAAAATTCTCGAGTTAAAACGTTTGTATTTATGGAGCAGTCAAACCGTCGGCTGATGACCGTCATGGTATTTGAACCGGAATTTCATTATCTTACCACGCTTTTTAGTAAGCATAAGCTAACAGGAGAATGATATGAATTTTCCCGAAAATTTATTGTATGCGTCCAGTCATGAATGGGCCCAAGTAAATAATTCTGAAGTAACCGTGGGCATCACGGAATACGCGCAATCCGAATTAGGCGATATTATTTTTGTCGAAATGCCTTCCGTAGGAAAAAAAGTCGAAGCCGGAAAACCTCTCGGATCGATCGAGGCGGTTAAAACGGTAAGCGATTTATATGCACCGTTTACCGGCGAGGTTATTGCCGTGAATGAAAAATTGAAAGACGAACCGGAACTGATCAACAAAGATTGTTACGGAAGCGGCTGGATCGTCAAAATTAAAATCAGCGATATGTCGGCTAAAGAAAAATTACTGGCGGCTAAAACGTATCGTGAATCGATTGCGCATTAATTGACCCGATTACCTCTTCACTCAAAAGCAGTATGAAGAAAAAACCCACCCGGCGTACGAATAAAACCGTCAGCCGTAGACCTAAAGCAAAATCTTCGCAGACATCTGTGTCTTCAAGTCCGTCCTTGAATGTGGCCGAACATTTATCCGATGCCATTCTTGTATTGAATTCCAATGGACGTTATGTTTCAGCTAATCAGACTTTTTGCGGTATGTTTAGCCTTGAAGCATCCAAACTAGCCAAACTCAGTGCGTCTGAAATCACGGCCAGCATGACGGCCATGTTTAAAGACAGCAAAACTTTTAAAGAAGTGCTTTCAGATAAAAAGAAAGCCGATGTTAAGCTGGAGTTTCTCAATCCACACATTCGTTATGTCCGCCTTCGCGTGATTCCGACGACGAAACAAACTATTCTGGAATTTCGTGACCTCACTGAAACGATGCAATTTGAGCGATCAGTCAGTGAAGCATATCGGGACATTGAAAAAAAGAAGTACGAATTCGAACAACGCAATCAGGAACTGGAAAAAGCATACCGTCAGATCGACGAAATCAAAAAAGGCGTGATGGAGGCAAACCGGCTCAAGTCGGAATTTTTATCCAACATGAGCCATGAATTGCGTACACCGTTGAATTCCATTCTTGCATTGTCCAGCATTCTGTTGGCGCGAATGGATGGAGAGCTGACAGAAGAACAGGACAAACAAATCAAAATCATTGAGAAAAGCGGTAAAAATCTCCTGCGTTTGATCAATGATATTCTCGACATCTCAAAAATCGAAGCCGGACGAATGGATTTGATTTGTTCCGAATACGAAATGGACGCATTTCTCAGTGGGATCGAAATGACCATTCGCCCGATGCTGCGCGAAGCCGGCCTCGAATTTACGATCGAAAAAGAACCCGATATCGATGTACATAGCACAGATGAAAACAAATTAAAGCAAGTTTTGCTCAATCTGCTTTCCAATGCGATCAAATTTACGCCGAAAGGATCGATCATTTTAAAAGTTGGACGGACGAAATTTCACGACGTCCTTGAGTTTGCCGTCATCGATACGGGTATCGGCATTGACAGCAGTAATTTTGAAACGATTTTCGATCCCTTCCGGCAGATTGATGGATCGGCTACGCGCAAATACGGCGGAACAGGTCTTGGCCTGGCTATTACTAAAAAATTAGTCGAATTACTCGGCGGACGCATTTGGGTGGAAAGCTCAGTGGGGCAAGGCTCAACTTTCCGTTTTATTCTGCCCGCACAACGCCGTGGCGCAGTACAGCCTTCTGAAAAAGATATCGAGGCAATGGTTTCCGAAGCGCGTCATATTCCGGCCGAAACAGAAGCGGTCGAGGAGCCTTTTATGCCTGATCCGCAAAAGAAAAAAATTCTGGTTGTCGAAGACGATGATGAAGCAATTTATATTTTTAAAAAATATCTGGAAGGCGATGCCTTCCAGGTGCTGGTGGCTAAAGACGGAGAAACAGGAGTGCAAAAGGCCGAACAATTTGTTCCTGACGTCATCACTTTAGACATCATGATGCCTCGCAAAGACGGGTGGGAAGTGCTGCAGGCTTTGAAAAAGAATCCGGCGACTAAAGACATTCCGATCGCAATCGTGTCGATGCTGGACAATCGCAAGTTGGGATTCAGTCTTGGCGCGGCCGATTATATCGTCAAACCGATCTCGCAGGATATGTTTCTCAAACGCCTTCATAAGCTGAGCGAAGAGCGCGGATTGAAAAAAATTCTGATTGTCGATGATGATCTTTCACAAGCCGAATTAGTCGAAGAAATTCTGGAAAGCGATGATTTTGTTTCTGAAGTGGCGACGAGCGGCGAAATGGCCATCCAATTGGCAAGGAAAAAATCTTACGATCTGGTGATCCTTGATTTGTTGATGCCGCAAACGGATGGATTTGCGGTTTTGAAAAGTTTGCAAAATGACCAATCGACGGATAAAACACCGGTGTTGGTTCTAACCGGGAAACTGTTAACGCATGAAGATCAACAAAAATTATCCGGCGAACGGTATCACGTATTTCAAAAAACGATGTTTTCGAGAGAAAAATTACTGGAAGAAATTCACCGCATCCTGCAAAACGGGAATGGTTCTTAACCTGTTTTGTCCCCGGAAGAGTAGCCCGTTAGAAAGTTTTTCATGGACGCAAAATATACCATTTTGATCGTCGACGATATCGATGATAACCGCTATTCACTGAAAAAAACATTACAAAAACCGGAGTATACATTTATCGAAGCCGGTGACGGAGCGTCGGCGTTGAAGATGGTTGAAGAACGCTGTCCCGATCTGATTTTGCTCGACGTACGCATGCCGGGTATTGATGGTTTCCATGTGTGTGAAACGATACGGTCGCAATTCAAGCACGTTCCGATCATTTTCGTAACGGCTAACATGAAAGACTTCGCCAGTCAGGCTGAAGGATTCGACCGGGGCGCCGACGATTATTTTATTCAACCGTACGACGCTCAGGAATTGATTATCAAAGTCAAAACGCTTTTGCGTAACAAAAAATTGTATGATGACTTACTTACTGAAATCGAACGTCTGCAGCAACATAAAGACGAACTTTTGAATTCTAATGATTCGTTAAAAAAAATCAATTCCGATCTTGCCGAAAAAACCGAATACCTTTCGTCGTTGACCATTACCGATCCGCTGACATCGTTGTACAATAAAAAATATTTTCACCAACGGATTCAAAAAGAGATCAGCGCTGTTAAAAGATATAAACACGAATCCTGTGTTGCGTTAGTCGATGTCGATTCTTTTACAAAAATTAACGATACCTATGGCCCGAGACTAAGCGATGTATTGTTGAAGGAATGCGCCAGTTTGCTGGTTAATTCTGTTCGTAATTCTGACGTTGTTTGCCGTTACGACGGAGGTAAGTTTGCCGTCATTTTTACGCACACGCCGGAAAATAACAGTTTGCATAAAGCGAATTTGATTCGAGAAGCGGTAGCGGCTTACCCGTTTCCTGTGTACGAAGATTTATTGCCGCCTGACAAAAAAGTTGTAGCCACGTCTGTCAAACTTACCACGACACTGGTCGTTGTTGGTTTAGAACACGACTGGATTGAAACTGACGTTGATCTGATTAAAAGTTTAGAAATTTCGTTACGCGATGCCAAAGCCTACGGAAATAATCAGGTGCTGACAGCGCGTCGTATTCATTAAATTAAGCATTATAAACTTCCATATAACTTCACACGGTGAAAGAGTATCATGAACAGCGAATTTAAACGCAGACATATCGGCCCGGGACCGAAAGACACAGAAGCCATGTTAAAAGCGATCGGCGTCCAATCTCTCGAACAATTGATAAACGAAACGATTCCAGAACCCATTCGCCTCAAACAAAAAATGTCATTACCGGCTGCGATCAGTGAGCGGCAGTTACTCGATGAGTTGAAACAGATTGCTGCAAAAAATCAGGTTTTCAAATCCTATATCGGCATGGGTTATTACGATTGTATAACTCCGACCGTTATTTTAAGAAATATTTTTGAAAATCCGAGTTGGTATACACAATATACGCCTTACCAGGCTGAAATTTCGCAAGGTCGTCTGGAAGCTTTATTGAATTATCAGACTATGATAATGGATATGACCGGAATGGAAATTGCCAATGCGTCGTTACTTGACGAAGGGACGGCTGCGGCGGAAGCGATGCATATGTTTTATGCATCAAAAGCAGACGGTTCGGGAAATAAATTTTTCGTATCGCAAGAATGTTTTCCACAAACCATCGAAGTACTTAAAACACGGGCTATTCCGCTGGACATCGAATTAGTAATCGGTGATCACCGGTCGGTACCATTATCACAGGAATTTTTTGGAGCATTGGTTCAATATCCAGCAGGTAATGGAGCGGTATACAATTACACGGATTTCTGTAAAAAAGCACACGATCTGAAGATCTACGTTGTCGCGGCTGCAGATCTGTTAGCTCTCGCGTTACTCACGCCGCCGGGCGAATGGGGCGCGGATACGGTCGTTGGTTCATCACAACGCTTCGGAATTCCGATGGGTTACGGTGGGCCGCATGCGGCATTTTTTGCCACAAAAGATGAATTCAAAAGAAAAATGCCCGGACGCATCATTGGTGTGACCATCGATGCACAGGGTAACCGTGCATTGCGCATGGCATTGCAGACGCGTGAACAGCACATTCGCCGCGAGAAAGCGACGAGTAATATTTGTACTGCGCAAGTGTTGCTAGCCAACATGGCCGGTATGTATGCCGTATATCATGGTCCCGAAGGAATTAAAACGATTGCTACGCGCGTACATCAATTAACTAAAGTTCTCGAAGCCGGAATTCAAAAAGCAGGCTATAAGCAATTAAATGAGCATTACTTTGATACACTGACGGTCGATGCCGGAGCAAAAACCGAATCTATCCGTAAAACGGCGCTGGATTCCCGAATTAACTTGCGGTATATCGATGCGAAAACGATCGGCATTTCGGTCGACGAAACTACCGAATCCTCGGATGTCCAGAAGTTGATTGATATTTTTTCTAAATCGAGTAACGCATCGCCCGTAACAATGGCTAATCCTTCATCCATGACTATTTCCTTGCCGGCACCATTGATTCGCAAAAGCGCGTATCTGCAACATCCTGTGTTCAACACATATCATTCGGAAACGGAAATGTTAAGGTACATCAAGTCGCTCGAACTCAAGGATCTTTCACTGGCTAACTCGATGATCGCGCTCGGTTCGTGTACGATGAAACTCAATGCAACTACGGAAATGATTCCGGTAAGTTGGGCTGAGTTCGGCGGGCTTCACCCGTTTGTCCCGCAAGATCAGGCTAAAGGTTATGAACAAATTTTCCGTGAGCTCAACGAGCATCTGAATGAGATCACCGGTTTTGCCGCGACATCTTTGCAGCCGAATGCCGGAGCACAGGGCGAATATGCAGGCTTGTTGGTTATTCGTGAGTATTTCAAACACCGCGGTGAAGTACATCGCAATATTGCATTGATTCCCTCATCGGCGCACGGCACCAATCCAGCCAGTGCAGTTATGGCCGGATTTCAGGTGGTTGTTGTGCAATGCGATGATCACGGAAATATTGAAGTCAGTGATTTAAAACAGAAAGCGGAGCAACATAAAAATAATCTCGCGGCATTGATGGTGACCTATCCTTCGACACACGGTGTTTTCGAGGAAGCGATTATCGATATTTGCAAAATCATTCATGACAATGGCGGACAAGTGTATATGGATGGAGCGAACATGAATGCGCAGGTTGGATTGACCAATCCAGCGATGATCGGCGCGGACGTGTGCCATTTGAATCTACACAAAACATTTTGTATTCCACACGGCGGCGGTGGTCCCGGAATGGGCCCGATTTGTGTGGCCAAACACCTGGCGCCGTTTCTCCCCGGACACCCGGTCATAAAAATCGGAGGCGAAAAAGCGATGACGCCTGTCTCGGCGGCGCCATGGGGCAGCGCCAGTATCCTCCTGATTTCGTACGCGTACATTCGCATGATGGGCACCGAAGGATTGACGGACGCGACAAAATATGCAATTCTGAATGCTAATTATATTATGGCGCGATTGAAAGGACATTATGATGCGCTGTATATCGGCAAACACGGGCGTGTCGCGCATGAAATGATCGTCGATCCTCGAAAATTCAAGATCAGTGCAGGCGTAGACGTGATCGATATTGCCAAACGCCTGATGGATTATGGATTCCATGCACCGACCGTTTCATTTCCTGTTGCCGGAACACTGATGATCGAGCCGACGGAAAGTGAGCCTAAGCCCGAGTTGGATCGTTTTTGCGATGCTTTGATTGCCATTCAAAAAGAAATTGAAGAGATTGAATCCGGCAAAATGGATAAAGAAGACAATGTTTTGAAAAATGCGCCGCACACGGCTGATGTGATCATTAAAGATGATTGGAAACATGCTTATCCTCGTGAGAAAGCGGCATTTCCTTTGGCGTATTTACGGCACAATAAATTCTGGCCAAGCGTCGGCAGAGTCAACGATGCCCACGGCGACCGTAACTTGATTTGCAGTTGTCCGCCGATTGAAGAGTATATGAATTAATACATTTTCCAAGTTAATGGAAAAATGAATTTACTATTGCGTCGTTTAGCGAAATAGCCTATATTGGTCGCCCAATTTAGAGTATTGTATTTTTTAGATATAAGGAGTTTAAATATGCCGGTAAAAGCATTTCCTTTCAGTGAGCTTGATGAAAAAGTGCAGAATGTGTTTGAAGCGGTCATGGTTGCAGCTAAAAGAGCGCGCCAGATCAATGACGAACAGATGATCCAGGTCCGAACGGTGATGGAAGGCGAAGACAGTCCGGAAGATGAAAATGTCAAAGTTAACCGTGAAGACATTTTGGATCTGGAAAAATTGCCGAAACCGGTTACAACGGCTTTGAATGAATTGCTGGACGGGCAACTGGATTTCGAATACATCGAAAAAGATTCTAAAAAATAATACGTAAGCCGTTCGCTGTTTTACGAATTCCAAGTTACAAACACGATTCCGATTCATTCAGGGAAATGTTTGTAGGTTGGAATTTCTTTTTTCACGTTGTTCTTTGGCTACAATAGGTACACACAGATTATGAAATACGCAGGCAAAAAAATATTGATTGGTATTACCGGTGGAATCAGCGCTTATAAAATGGCGGAAGCCGTCCGCTATTTTATCAAAAACGGCGCTGAATTACGCGTAATCATGACGCGATCGGCCTGTGAATTCATCACACCACTGACGATCGAAACGCTTTCGAAAAATAAAGTTACCACTGAAATTTTTCCAGGCCGTGATCCTTTAGCGTCCGACGTAACGGGTACGCATCATATCGATCTCGCCCAATGGGCCGATGTTTTCCTGATCGCGCCTGCAACCGGAAATATCATCGGCAAAATTGCGAATGGTATCGCTGATGATCCGCTCTCGACCGTAGTGATGGCCAGCACGGCCCCGGTCATCATTGCACCAGCGATGAATGACAAAATGTGGCTCAATCCGATTGTCCAAAAAAATGTTGAAGCTCTTAAGTCATACGGGTACCGTTTTGTCGATCCTGAATTTGGTTTTCTTGCTGAAGGATATGAAGGTGTCGGACGGTTGGCGGAACTTGAAAAAATTTATTGGGCTGTAGATAAAACTCTGTTCGGTTCCGATGCGCTTAAAGGAAAAAGAATTCTCGTAACCGCCGGTCCGACGCAGGAGGCGTGGGATGCCGTGAGGTTTTTGACGAATCATTCTTCCGGTAAAATGGGTTATGCTGTTGCACGTCAAGCGGCATTGATGGGGGCCGAGGTTACGTTGATCAGCGGCCCGGTAAGCCTGTTGGCGCCGCCCGATGTAAAGGTTGAAAACGTCACGTCAGCCGAAGCCATGAAAACAACCGTCGAAAAATATTTTAAGGAAACCGATATTCTGATCATGACAGCGGCGGTTGCCGATTACAAACCGGTCACTTCTGCCGCCAACAAAATAAAAAAACAACCCGGCGTTACGAAAATCCAGATTGAACTCGAAGAAACGCCCGATATTTTAGCTTCGGTAGCGGTACAAAAACAACACCGGATCATTGTAGGATTCGCCATCGAAACCGATAATGAATTAGCCAACGCTAAAAAGAAATTAGAAACAAAACATTTGGATTTTATCGTACTGAATAATCCGAAAGAGCCCGGTGCAGGGTTTAATCACGACACGAATATTATCACAATTGTAGACTCACGCGACGTCAAAAAATATCCTTTGATGTCCAAACATGAAGCGGCTCGTACAATTTTAGGCAAAGTCGTCACTTTAGTTTCAGGTAGTTCGTTATGAAAAAGCTTTGGTTATTTGGTATGATCCTGATTGCTTGCGTCGGTTGCGATCAGACAACGAAATCACTGGCTAAAAAACACTTAAATCCGTTTGAAATGCATTCGTATTTTTACGATACCCTTCGCCTTCAATACGTTGAAAATACCGGCGCGATGTACGGAATGGGTTCCGGTCTTACGGCAACGACCGGTATGTGGTTATTGATCATTGTTCCGAGCGCCATTTTACTGACTCTGCTCATGTTTATGTTTATCTCGAATCACTTAACCCATTTGCAATTTATAGCATTAGCACTTGTTTTCGCCGGCGGGACGGGCAATATGATCGATCGCATTTTCAATGAGCGTTCTGTAGTGGATTTTTTGAATATTGGAGTTGGAGAATTTCGCACGGCAATTTTTAATCTGGCCGATATGAATGTCATGATAGGTGTGGCGCTATTGATCACCGTACAATTTTTTATACGGCGTCACAACCTGAGCCAATTGAATTAAATGATAGATGAGTTTTAAATTCTAAGAGGATTTGCATGTTCAACGAAGTCAGAGTCCGCTACGCACCCAGTCCAACGGGATTTCTTCATATCGGCGGATTGCGTACCGCCTTATATAATTATCTTTTCGCACGCCATCATAATGGTAAGTTTATTCTTCGGGTTGAAGATACGGATCGCGCCCGTTTTGTCGAAGGCGCCGTCGAAGATTTTTTAAATATGCTTGATTGGGCTGGAATTGAAATCGACGAAGGTCCTAATAAAGACGGGGGCTTTGGCCCGTATTATCAATCGCAGCGTCTCGATCTGTACGAAAAACACGCGAAACAGCTTTTAGATGAAGGTAAAGCCTATCGCTGTTTTTGTTCGTCCGAGCGTTTGGATCAAATGCGGAAATTTCAGGAAAAGTCAAAATTACCGCCGAAATACGACCGTACATGCTTGCGTCTTTCACAAGATGAAATTCAAAAAAAATTAGAAGCCGGTGAATCGTTTACCGTACGTATGAAAGTTCCTGATGAGACGACGATCCGTTTTACCGATCTCATTCGCGGCGAAGTTGAGTTTTCGAGTTTTAACGTTGACGATCAGGTTTTAGTTAAATCGGACGGCTACCCGACGTATCATCTTGCGAATGTAGTCGATGATCACTTCATGAAAATTTCGCATGTTATTCGCGGCGAAGAGTGGGTGTCGAGTACGCCTAAACACGTTTTATTATATCAATATTTCGGCTGGGATTTACCACAGTTTGCTCATTTGCCGTTGTTGCTCAATGCCGACCGGAGCAAAATGAGCAAGCGTCAGGGTGACGTTGAAGCACGGGCTTATCCGCCTAAAGGTTATCTTAAAGAAGCCGTCGTTAACTTTATTTCTTTGCTCGGATGGAATCCAGGCGACGAACGTGAAATTTTTACGATGGAAGAATTGATCAAAGAATTTTCCATTGAACGTATTCACAAAGCCGGCGCGGTATTTAACGTGGATAAGTTAAATTGGCTAAATACTATGCACATTCGCCGCAAATCGGATGAAGAAATTTATGATATGTTGAAATCCGACCTGGAAAAACACGGTTATTCGGATTATCCGAAGCAATATGTATTGCGCACTATCGGTTTGATGAAAGAGCGTATTAATTTTATTCATGAATTACTTACATTTTCAGGTTATTTCTTCAAAGACCCGGAAACTTTCGATGCTGAAGGCATCAAAAAGCGTTGGACACCCGAGGCCAAAATCAGGCTCACGGCTATCGGCGATTTGTTAGAACAATCAGAAACATTTATGCATGACGATATCGAAAAAGTTTTCCGTTCGTATGCGGATGAAATCAAAATCAAAGCAAGCGAATTGATCCACCCGGTTCGGCTGGCGATTTCAGGAATGACACTTGGTCCCGGTTTGTTTGATTTAATGTCCGTTCTTGGACAACAAACGGTTATTCGTCGGATACGTCATGCCGTTGCTCATTTTGACGAGATCATTGCACAAAGCAAATAATTCTCACATAGAGCGAAACATGCAAACTGTTTTGCATCCCATCCATAAACCAGTCCAATCTCTGACTTCCGAACAAGCTCTGAAAGCGGCTCGTGAAACGCGCATAGCTATGCGTTGGTCGCTGGCTATCGGCTTTTTGATGCTGACCATGAAAGTGTACGCGTATGCGATCACGCAGTCGGCGGCCATTTTATCCGATGCAGCTGAATCGGTAGTTCATGTGCTGGCCGTTTCGTTTGCTGCGTATAGTTTATGGCTGAGCTCCGTGCCTGCCGATAAAAGTCATCCGTACGGTCATGATCGCATCAGTTTTTTCTCGGCTGGCTTTGAGGGCGCGATGATCGTGATGGCCGCGTTGTATATCATTTATGAAGCGGTTATGAAATGGATCCATGGATTATATCTCGAAAATATCGAGGCCGGGACGTTTTTCGTAATTCTGGCGACGGTCATCAACGGCGTTCTCGGTTGGTACCTCGTCTATCAAGGCAAAAAGCATCATTCACTCATTCTCGAGGCAAACGGCAAACATGTGCTTACGGACAGTTGGACTAGCTTCGGCGTGATCGTCGGATTGGTGCTGACTTGGACGACAGGATGGCTACCGTTTGATCCAATGGTCGCCATTCTCGTTGCGACGAATATTCTTTGGTCGGGCGGAAAGCTAATGCGGCGTTCGATCGGCGGATTGATGGACGAATCCGACCCGGAAGTTGACCGGAAATTGAATAAAATATTGGCTGATGAAACCGCCAAATACGGCATACAATTTCACGACGTCCGGCATCGCAATGCCGGAACAAAATGGCTGATTGAATTTCATTTATTATTTCCGAAAGACATTCCTATATCCCAAGCGCACGAACAAGCCACTCATATAGAACTAGCCATCAGTAAAGCATTCCCCGTAGAAACGGAAATTACGTCTCATCTTGAACCGCTCGAAGGCCACAATGAAGTGCATATGAAGGTGTAAGTAGCCTCATACCCCAAACAGGGTATTTTAGTTGAAGTGAAGATTTGTATATTAATTTTATCGCCTCAACTTGATAACGCGGTTAATTTAGTGTATGTTATAATATACCGAAGGAGCATTTTATGAGAGGGTTTATAATTTCGTTCCTGTACATTCTTGTATTGGCGTTGCCGCTAACGGCGCAGCAAAAGCACTTTAAAATCAACGGGAAAATGGGCATGTCGGCGCCCATTGAATTTAGCACAGCGGCGTTTAATGTAGCTGCCTTCGGTGACGATCAAGTCATAAGCCGATATCAGCCGGGAGTCGGTGCAGAACTTAGCTTTGGTTATATGATTCAGCCGAATATAGAGGTAGGCATGAGCGGAGCCAGTTATCGTGCTTTGGCTAAGAATACAGAAGGATCGCTAAAACAATCTACTTTTCAAGGATTTGGTGCATATTATTTTTTGTATAATAATTTTCGGCCTTATATTCGAGGCGGGTTCGGCCTTACAAAACTCGGATTTGATCTGCAAACGACATTTAGTACGTACAATAATATAGACGTAAGCATGCCCTCGATCAGTTTAGCCGGCGGCGGTGAAGTCAATTTATCGGATGAAACTATTGTAAACATCTCTGCCGGAATGAATTATCTTTTTTCAAAAAATAAGAGCCTTGGCGAGTCTAGTGGTGGATTTCATTCGCCAAACCTTTTTGAAAATAATTACAAATTTGACAAGAACCTGACGACGTTTTATTTTTCTGCCGGTTTGATGTTTGGATTACGTTTATAATTCGAAAAATGGTAAAACTTACAAACCGTAAACATGGGTATCCTGTTTACGGTTTTTTTTTTGCAGACTTGATTTATCCGCCTTTATCCTCTACATTTGCCCCCATCATTTAAAAAAGGTTTTTCACATGCCGAAAGTCACCATGTTATTTGGTTTCCTTTTCATTGCCTTAGGCGTCGGGGGATATTTTGTCACCGACCGTGTCAGCGTAACCGCACTTATTCCAGCGTTTTTCGGAATAGCATTGGTCATACTGGGATATATCGCTCGTAAAGAAAACTTACGTAAACACATGATGCACATAGCGGTATTACTGGGTTTACTTGGATTGATCGGATCGTTCAGCGGGTTGATCAAATTATTTACATTACTAAGCGGTAATGAAGTTGCTCGCCCTGCGGCCGTTGTGTCGCAATCAATTATGGCCATTGCCTGCTTAGTATTTGTCATGATGTGCGTTTATTCATTTATTTCGGCGCGAATTGCAAAAAAAGTTTAGTTCAGTATGGCCGTCAGGGAAATTCTAAAATTAGGTAATCCGTTGTTGTGGGAAAAATGCGTCGTCATTACTGATTTCAACGCAACAGAAGTAGAAAAAACCGTCGCCGATTTAAAAGAGACGCTTGCGGATTTTCGTGTTAAAAATAATTTTGGGCGTGGGATTGCCGCGCCTCAGATCGGCATGTTGCTAAAGATCATTTATATTCGGATGCCGGATGGTTCGTTTGACGGTCCGATGATCAATCCTGAGATTGTGACTGAGAGCAATGAGAGATTCGAGCTTTGGGATGATTGTTTTAGTTTTCCAGATTTATTAGTTCGTGTGTCTAGAGCAAAAAGTATTAGCGTGAAGTATTGTGATAGATCAGGCAATGAATATCGTCTCGACGCTCAAGATGCTTTTTCAGAATTGCTGCAGCATGAGATCGATCATACAAACGGTATTCTTGCAGTTCAAAGAGTTGTTGCGCCGGATGCATTTGCGTTACGGCAGGAGTGGGAAAAGTTTTATAAAAAATAATCCGTAATTTATTTAATTAAGAACTAATCAGGAATTCATGAGCGACAACAAAATTATCTTTTCCATGGTGGGTGTTGGAAAAATCCACAAACCCAACAAGCAGGTTTTAAAAGACATCTATCTATCTTTCTTTTACGGTGCAAAAATCGGCGTACTCGGCCTTAATGGCGCCGGTAAAAGTACTTTATTACGGATTATCGCCGGTATCGATAAAAATTATATTGGCGAAGTGACGGCTCAAAAAGGCATTACGTTTGGTTATTTGCCGCAGGAACCGGAGCTTGATCCTGGAAAAACCGTTAAGCAGGTTGTCGAAGAGGCTGTACAAGATACGGTCAATTTACTAAAAGAATATGAAGCGGTAGCTGCTCAAATGGCCGAACCTGACGCCGATTTTGATGCTTTGATCGAGAAGCAAGGCAAATTGCAAGAAGAGATCGAACGCAGAAATGCATGGGATCTTGACAGCCGGCTTGAAATGGCCATGGATGCTCTGCGTTGCCCGGACGGTGAAACTTCCGTTAAAGTTTTGTCGGGAGGCGAACGTCGCCGTGTTGCATTGTGCCGTTTACTTTTACAAGAACCGGACGTGCTTTTGCTGGATGAACCGACCAACCACCTTGATGCCGAGTCGGTGTTTTGGCTGGAGCAACATCTGGCACAGTATAAAGGAACGGTTATCGCGGTTACGCATGACCGTTATTTTCTCGACAATGTTGCGGGATGGATTTTGGAGCTTGACCGTGGTGAAGGTATTCCTTTTGAAGGAAATTATTCGTCATGGTTAGAACAGAAGAAGAAACGGCTTGAAGTTGAAGAAAAGCAGGAATCCAAACGTCAAAAGGCGTTGGCGGAGGAATTGGAATGGGTGCGTATGAATCCCAAAGGCCGTCATGCCAAAAGTAAGGCACGCATTGCAGCGTATGAAAAAATGGTGTCCGAACAAGGCGAGAAACGGAATGAGGAAATGGAAATTTATATTCCACCGGGTCCGCGACTCGGTAATCTTGTTATCGAAGCGACCGATGTGGCGAAAGGATTCAGCGATCAACTGCTTTACGAAAATATGAATTTTTCATTGCCTCCTGGAGGAATTATCGGTGTGATCGGTCCTAACGGAGCGGGTAAAACTACACTGTTTAAAATGATTATTGGCCATGAAAAACCGGATTCGGGAACGATCAGAATGGGTGACACCGTTAAGTTAGGATATATCGATCAGAATCGTCCGCTTGATCCCAATAAAACTATCTGGGAGGAAATTTCAGGCGGCGAAGAAATCATCATGCTGGGTAACCGCGAGGTTAATTCACGTGCATACGTCGCACGTTTTAATTTCAGCGGAAGTGATCAGCAGAAAAAGACCGGGCAACTTTCAGGTGGGGAGCGTAACCGTGTTCATCTCGCCAAAATGCTGAAAGAAGGCGCCAATGTGTTGTTATTGGACGAACCGACCAACGATCTGGACGTGAATACGCTACGTGCGCTTGAAGAAGCCGTGCAGGAGTTTGCCGGTTGCGCCGTCATCATTTCCCACGACCGCTGGTTTCTCGATCGTGTAGCGACTCATATACTTGCGTTTGAAGGTGATAGTAAAGTTTATTGGTTTGACGGTAATTTTTCTCAATACCATGAGAATTTTCGGGAACGTATGGGCATTGATGCCGAAAGGCCACATCGGATCAAGTATCGGAAATTGGCTAGGGAATGACGGTTTCAAAAAAAAGTAATAAACTTTTTTTGGAATAATACGTTTGAATTGCAGTTATATAATCCGACCCACATTTTTTATAAACATCTTTATAATTCCACAATCCTAATTTCTACTTCAATAAGGAGCTTGTTATGAATTACTACGAAAGTAATGACCTCAAACGGTTTGCCGAAGTCGGAAAATTCCGGAAGGAATTAATGGATATGTTTTTCACGTATTATAACAAAGTTACTGGTGAAGACGGCGCATTGACGAAACGGGAGAAGGCGCTTATCGGTCTGGCGGTTGCGCATGCCAAACAATGTCCGTATTGTATCGATGCCTATACGACGCAATGCCTGGAAACCGGCGCCAGTCCGGATCAAATGACGGAGGCGATTCACGTCACGGCTGCGTTAGAAGCGGGTATGACGTTGGTGCACGGCGTGCAGATGCTCAATAATCTTGAAAAAGAAGGCGCTTAAACCTAACAGAAAGAATGAAGTATGAGTACGGTTATCCTGCCTGTGATTAATCCCGCAATGATACAACGTTATAATTTTTACGAGCATGTCGAACGTCATCAGCTTCAACTTCACCCGGTTTCGATTGAAACATTACAGGTCAACGTTACTAAAATGTGTAACCAGGCATGCCGCCATTGTCACGTTGACGCTTCGCCCAAACGAACGGAAGCCATGGATCAATCCACTATCGAACGATGTCTTGAGATTTTAAGCGCGCATGAAACGATCAAAACATTGGATATTACCGGTGGGGCTCCCGAATTAAATCCGTATTTTGAATTTTTTGTAACGGAAGCAGTCAAGCTGAAAAAGAAAGTTATAGTGCGGCATAATCTCACGGTTACGCTCGACGGTCATCCAGTTACAAAAGAATCCAGAGATCATTTGCCGGAATTTTTTGCAAAAAACCGAATTGAAGTTGTGTCTTCTTTGCCCTATTACGAAGAATATTTTACCGATAAACAACGTGGGCACGGCGTTTTTGAAAAAAGCATCGAAGCACTGCGACGGTTGAATGCGCAAGGCTACGGCGCCGATGACAGCGGGCTTGTATTAAATCTTGTATATAATCCCGTCGGAACGTATTTACCCGCATCGCAAGCCAGTCTTGAAGCCGATTATAAAAAACATTTAAAGGAAAAATTTAATATCGCGTTCAATCATCTTTTTACGATAACGAATATGCCTATTCACCGATTTAAAGATGATTTGGAACGTCACGGGAAATACGACGAGTATATGAGCAAACTGATCAATGCATTTAATCCCGTAGCCGCTCAAGGCGTAATGTGCCGGACTCTTTTAAGCGTCGGGTATGACGGAAAAATCTACGATTGTGATTTTAATCAAATGCTTGAGCTTCAGGTGGAGAATCATCAGCCGCTCACGGTGTGGAACTTCAACATGGATTCACTAGTGAGCCGGAATATTATTTTCGGTGCGCATTGTTTCGGTTGTACGGCCGGAGGCGGAAGCAGTTGCGGAGGCGCTACGGTTTAATTGGTGCCAAGAATTGCGAGTAAAATACCTGCAGCAATGGCCGTTCCGACGACGCCGGCGACATTCGGACCCATGGCATGCATGAGCAAATAATTTTGAGGATTGTATTCCTGACCAACATTATGCGAAACGCGTGCAGCCATCGGTACGGCGGAAACACCGGCAGATCCGATCAGCGGATTGACTTTACCGCCTGTGAAACGGTACATCAGTTTGCCAAACAATAACCCGCCGACCGTTGAACATCCGAATGCTACAACGCCCAAGGATAGAATTTTTAAAGTTTCCAATCTCAAAAATACTTCTGCTCCCATTGTCATCCCCACACAAGTTCCTAAAAAAAACGTCACGATATTGATCAACTCGTTCTGAGCCATGTGGCTTAGTCGTTCAACGACACCGCTCTCGCGCAGCAAATTCCCCCCCATCAGCATGGCCAGCAATGGCGCCGCCGGCGGAACAATAAGAACGCCAAAAATTGTTACAGCCAAAGGAAAAATAATCCGAACTTTTTTGGAAACCGGTTTTGGAGTTTCCATGATTACTTGACGTTCCTTTTCGGTCGTCAGCCATCGCATGATGGGCGGTTGGATCAGGGGAACGAGTGCCATATATGAATAAGCTGAAACGGCAATCGGGCCGAGTAAATGCGGAGCCATTTTCAGAGTCAGATAAATGGCTGTAGGCCCATCGGCGCCACCGATAATGCCAATCGCGGCCGCTTCTTTAAGGTCGAAGCCAAGGATTACGGCGGTTAATAACGCAATAAAGACACCGAATTGCGCCGCCGCTCCCAGCAAAAAAGTTTTGGGATTGGCGAGTAACGGTCCAAAATCAGTCATCGCGCCAATACCTAAAAAAATCAGTGGAGGAAATATTTCCAGTTCAATTCCTTTCGAAAGATAAAAATATAAGCCACCGATTTCATTATCGTGAGGAACATTCAGTAACCCGCTTCCGGGCAGATTAGCTAAAAACGCGCCTAATCCGATAGGCAATAGCAATAGTGGTTCGAAGCCTTTATTGATGGCGAGATAAATCAACAAAGATGCAACGCCTAACATTCCGACTTCTCCCCACGTCAATTGCCAGAATCCCATACCTTCGATGAATTTGTATAAATGGTCTATCATTTTAAAAAATTGTTATAGTCAGCATGAATCCGAAAGTAAATTGAGAGATTGAAATTGCCAATTTTCAATTTAAATCCAGACAAAAAACCTGATCATTCGAATGTCAACAGTATTTGTCCAGCTGTAATCGTGTCAGTTACTTTGACGTGAATGGTTTTGATTTTTCCAGTTTGGGGCGATGAAATATTGGTTTTCATTTTCATCGCTTCGAGGATAAACAATACTTCGTTTTCTTTGACTTCTTGTCCTTCCTTTACAGGAATTTCCAAAACAACTCCATTGATCGGCGACGTCAGCGTTTTTTTGTCGGCCCCTTTGGGGGATTTGCCGGATTTGGGTTTTGGAATGGCCGAGCTGTAACTGGACATATTCATTTGTGCCGAAGGATGATAAGTGCGGGGCGTTTCAACCGGCTCGTCATCCTGTACAACCTCCACGTCAACCTCATAACGTTTTCCATTGACCGTGATCAAAAGTTTTTTCATAGACGTTATTTCCTTTTGCTGATTAAATGCGAAGCCATAATATTCAGCCGGCCGGTGACGGCCCAACTGCTTCCGGCCGATCGATTGAGGAAATGAATTTTCCTGATGACAACCGGTTTTTTCAGTATGGCCACGGCTGTTGCCGTTATGACGGCAACTAATTCATCATTGGGCTCGTCCTCGCTCGGTGTGCTTTCAAGGGTTTCTGAATAGTGGCGGATCCGGTAAGTATTAAATTTTTCATCGAGAATCTTAAACAACCAGATCATTGCGGCGAAACCACTGAGCGAAATGAGCACGCCGCCCATTCCTACGAACAGCAACAAAACCGATTCAAGAAGCTTTTCAACCATAAATTCTCACGTTTTTTACAATGGGATCAATCCGTGTTTTTTTTGCGGGCGTAAATCGCGTTTATTACGCAATGATTCGAGAGCGACACTCAGATAAGTTCGCGTTTGTTTAGGTTCGATTACTGCATCGACCAAGCCTTTTGATGCCGCGACGTACGGTGTTTCAAATTGTTCTTTATAGTGTTCGATCAATTCTTTTCGTTTAGTTTTCGGATCAGACGCAGATTTGATGTCGTTTTTGAAAAGTACGCTCACCGCGCCTTCTGCTCCCATGACGGCAATTTCCGCTGTAGGCCATGCCGCCACGCGATCGGCGCCGAGGCTTTTGGCCGACATTGCGAGATATGCGCCGCCGTAAGCTTTTCGCACGACAACGGAAATTTTTGGAACGGTGGCCGCGGAAAAGGAAAATAACATTTTAGCGCCGTGACGGATGATCCCGCCGAATTCCTGTTCCACGCCCGGTAAAAATCCGGGTACGTCGACGAACGAAATCAGCGGAATGTTGAATGCATTACAGAAGCGGATAAACCGGGATGCTTTATCGGATGCGTCGATGTCAATGGCGCCAAATTTTTCCATCGGTTGGTTAGCGACAACTCCGACCACGCGGCCATTGAGGCGGGCAAACAAACAGATCATATTGCGTGCATAATGACTATGTACTTCGAAGATCGTATTGGGATCGAACACACGCTGCAAAACATCGTACATGTTGTACGGCTCACGGGAATCGTCCGGTATAAGTTGATTTAAAGTTTCATCTTCGATCAGAGTTAATTCTTCACTTGGCAATGACGGCGGATCTTCGGTGTTGTTAGCGGGTAAATAACTTAGCAAAGTTTGAGCAATGGCGATAGCGTGATGATCGTTGTCAGCGATAAAGTGCACGTTGCCGCTTTGTGATGCCTGGGCAAATGCGCCGCCAAGTTCTTCCGCTGAAATGATTTCACCGGTAGCTTCTTTAATGACTTCCGGACCGGCGATAAACATCTGGCCGGTGTTTTTGACCATAATGATAAAATCCATAAGTGCGGGCGAGTAAGCCGCGCCCCCGGCGCACGGCCCGGCGATGATTGAAACCTGCGGCACCACGCCTGACAAAAGCGTATTGTAATAAAAAATCCGTCCGTAACCCCGCAGTGAATCCACGCCTTCCTGAATACGTGCACCGCCGCTATCGTTGATCGAGATATACGGCGCACCGGCTTTCAATGCCATATCCATAATCTGACAAATTTTCCATGCATGAATTCCGCCTACACTTCCACCCATGACTGTAAAATCCTGCGATGAAGTGTAAACCAGACGCCCCCGGATCGCACCGACACTGGTCACGACACCGTCGCCGGGCAATTCTTTCTCATTCATGCCAAAAGCCGTGGCGTTATGATGAGCAAATTGATAAAGTTCTTCATAAAAATTATTGTCATACAAAATTTCCAGCCGTTCGTGCGCTGTTAATTTGCCTGCTTCATGCTGAGCAGAGATGCGTTGCGCTCCGCCGCCAAGCCTTGTTTTGCGGTTTTTCGAGCGCAGTTCTTCAATTTTGTCTTTAACAGTGGGCATAAATTTTCCGTTCTAATGTGACTTTCACACCGCCAAAAGATACGGATACCATCAATGCTAAAAAATGATATTGGTCAGGACAATATCTGTCATAAGAGATTGTATATAAACAGAATAGCTGAAGTTAAAAGTCAAAACTCAAAAGCGTTCACTTTTAAGCTTTAACTTTATTATGGTATTTGAGATTTTGAAGTAATAGCTTCTAATCTAATCATTGTACAGAATAAAATAATCGATGTCTGAAGAAGCTCCACATCCATTGAGCGGCGGCGAAGCACGTTTTGAATTTTTGCGTAAGCGGACTGGTTTGCTGCTTGCTCCGATCGCGTTAATCGCAATTTTGATCTTCCGATTTGAAAGCCTGACGCCGGAAGCGCACGCATTGGCTTCCATAGTTGTCTGTATCATGATTTTGTGGATGACAGAAGCTTTGCCGCTCGCCGTGACCGGACTTTTGGCGCCGACGTTGATGGTGATCCTGAATGTCGCGCCTGCCGTGAAAGCTTTTGCGCCGTTCGCCGATCCGATCATGTTTTTATTTATCGGGGCGTTCATTCTAGCACGGGCTTTGAGTTATCATGAACTTGACCGGCGATTTGCTTATTGGGTTTTGACGCGTCCATGGGTTGGTGAAAGCCCTTCGCGAATTTTGCTCGCATATGGCGGTGTGTGTTGTTTTATTTCCATGTGGATTTCCAATACCGCAACGTGTGCGATGATGTTTCCTATCGGGCTGGCCATCATTACTTCGCTGAGAAAATTAAATAATCAGTCCATTTCCGATCAATATGCCAGCGCTGTCATGCTGATGTGCGCTTTTGCGGCGAGTATCGGCGGCCTCGCAACACCGGTCGGAACGCCGACCAATCTCATTGGGCTAGGGTTTATCCGCCGCGAATTGGGCGTTGAGATTCCGTTTTTTCAATGGATGACCTTCAGCATCCCGATTGTGGTCGTGTTGTATCTGTTGCTTTTTGCGTATTTGAATTGGTTTTGTCCGGCAGGTATTTCTAAACTTTCAGGCATTCGCGAATGGATGTTTCGCGAACGCGAGCAACTCGGTCCATTGACAACCGGCCAGAGGAACACGCTGATTGCTTTTGGTGTAACGGTTATTCTTTGGATTACGCCTGGAATTCTGGCATTAACGCTGGGTGACAATCATACGGCGACCAAAACATTTTCAAAACTTATTCCCGAAAGTGTAGCCGCGTTGATTGGAACATGTTTGTTGTTCTTGTTGCCGGTGGATTGGGCCAAACAAAAATTTACGATTCCGGTTCGCGAAGCGTTTGAAATCGACTGGGGCGTTTTGATGTTGTACGGCGGCGGAATCGCTTTGGGGCAGATGGTGTTTGAGACAAAATTGGGAGAAATGTTAGGAAACAATTTGACGGGATGGGTTCCATCCTCCGGAATTGGTTTGCTGGCCGTGTCGGCGCTCGTTGCGATCATGACGTCGGAATTTACATCCAACGTATCGTCGGCCAATATGGT